>CAZPUI010000082.1:0-13011 GCA_964589695.1 uncultured Solibacteraceae bacterium
GGCGCGGGGATCGCCAGGAGTCGCCCCTCCTGGCGCACCAGGAAGCGCGCCTGGGGCCTGGGTTCCGCCAGCAGGGTCGCCACCCTGGCGGCCTCGCCGCCCCGTTCCGCCACCCTCCGCTTGGCCCGGGCCACGGTCTCCAAGAGACGGGCCCGCCCGAAGGGCTTGAGCAGATAGTCCAGGGCCTGGGCCTCGAAGGCCCGCAGGGCAAAGCGGTCGAAGGCCGTAACAAAGACCACCACCGGCAGGTGCTCCGTCCCAAGGGCCTCCAGCACCTCGAACCCATCCAGCCCCGGCATCTGGATATCGAGAAAAAGGAGGTCCGGCCTCAGCCTTTCCAGAGCCTCCACGGCCCTTCGCCCATCCGTGGCCTCCCCCACGATCTCGAGGTCGGCATCCGTGGCGAGAAAGCCCCGCAGCCGTTCGAGGGCCAGAGGTTCATCATCCACCAACAGGGTGCGGAGGGTCATGGCCGCACCTGGTTGCGCGGCAGCGACAGCCGCACCCGAAAGCCATGCTCCATGGGGCCCGCCTCCAGGCATGCGGCACCCCCGTACTGCTGCGCGAGGCGCTCCCTCAGGTTCTTGAGCCCCAGGCCGTGGCCCCCGTGCCCCGTGGCGAAAGCCCCCAGGCCGTCATCCTCCACTTCGATCAACAGGTGGCTCCCGTCGAGGGCGGCCCGCACGTAGATCCGGCCGCCGGAGGCCCGAGGCGCCAGCCCATGGCGCACGGCGTTCTCCACCAGGGGCTGCAAGAGAAGGGCGGGCACCTTCAGGTCCAGGGCCTCGGGCGCGACCTCCACCTCCAGGGCAAGGCGGTCCTGGAAGCGCACCCGCTCGATGTCGAAGTAGCGCTGCACCAGCTCCAGTTCCCGCCGGAGCGAGGCCTCCAGCAGGCCGCCGTCCTCCAGGGTCGCCCGCAGGAAGTCCGTGAGGGCAAGGAGCGTCTCCTCCGCCGCATCCACGTCCCGCCGCATGAGGGTCGCCACGGAATTGAGGGCATTGAACAAGAAGTGGGGATCCAGCTGGGCCCGGAGCATGGCGAGCTGGGTCTGGGCCAGCTGGTGCTCCAGGGCCAGGGCCCGCCGCTCCTTCTCCTGCTCCCGGCGCCGATAGGCCCAGGCGTAGAGGGCGCCCGCCATCTGAAGGTAGAACACCGGAAACCAGAAGGCCTCGGGGAGCACGGTGCGGTAGGGCTGGTGATTGCAAAGGGCCATGGCCGTGGCCCAGTTGGTGAGCAGGGCGTTGGTGAGGAGGGCCACGGACTGACTCAGCACCTGCTGGGGCACCGCCAGGACAAGGATGGCGCACCCGTGGCGCAGAAGACTTCCCCCCCATCGGCCCGGCTCCAGGGGGGCGCGGGCCACCAGGGCGAGAATGACGAAGAAGAGCGGCACCAGGGAGAGCCAATCCGCCAGGGACAGGATCACCGCGTGGGACCAGGGCCGGGGCCCGCCGCCGGCGAGGGGAACCCGGATGTCCAGGAAGCTGCCGGTGCCTTCCAGACTGGCGATCAGGAGGAAGACCAGGGCGGCGAGCCCCGCGCCGCGCAGGGTGCGGTTCCGGGATGTTTGCCGGGGATCGGGGGACGCCATGGATCCCATTATCCCTGGAAGGCTTCGGGACTCGTCCCCAGGGCACCGGGTGTCGTCCCAGGTCCCTTGAAGCCATGCCCCCGCCTTCCCACAGTGGCTCCGGGAGGTCTCTTCGATGGCACACCGAACCGGATTCCTTTGGGGCATGGCCCTGGCCTTGGCGGGCACCGTGGCCGCGCAGGCGCCCCTTCGCCAGCGTCTGCATGAGGGGTGGCGCATCCAGAGCGCCGCCCAGGTGGCGGAGGGGGGGGAAACCCTGTCCACCCCTGCGGCCCGGATCAAGGACTGGATCCCCGCCACCCTGCCCACCACTGTGGTGGGTGCCCAGGTGTCCGCGGGCATCTACAAGGATCCCTTCCGGGGCCTGAACCTGCGCAGCCTGCCGGGCATGACCTACCCCGTGGGCCTCAATTCCTTCGCCAACCAGCCCATGGACAAGGCGAGCCCCTATGCCACGGGCTGGTGGCACCGGACCTCCTTCCCTGTGCCCGCGGCCGCCCAGGGCCAGACCCTCTGGCTGCGCTTCGAGGGCCTCAACTACCGCGCCAACGTCTGGATCAACGGCCGAAAACTGGCGGATTCGGCCCAGGTCATGGGGGCCTACCGGGTCCACGAGTTCGAGGTCACGTCCTTCCTGCGTCCGGGGGAAGAGAACGTGCTGGCGGTGGAAGCCTTCGCCCCCAGCGAGAAGCAGCTGGGCATCAACTGGGTGGACTGGAGTCCCACCCCCCCGGACAAGAGCCTGGGTTTCTGGGGCGATGTGGTGCTGAGCACCAGCGGCCCCGTGCGGCTGCGCCATCCCCAGGTGGTGACGCGCTTCGCCGACCCCGGCCACAGCCGGGCGGACCTCACGGTGCGCTGCGAATTGAAGAACGCCACGGACAGGGCCATCCAAGGAACCCTGGAAGCCCGCATCGGCGCCGTGACTGTGCGACAGCCCCTGTCCATCGCCCCCCACCAGACCCTGGAGGCCCTGCTCGACCCTGGGCAGCACGAAGGCCTGAGGGTGGCAAAGCCCCGGCTCTGGTCGCCCGCGGAGATGGGATCACCGGAACGCTACGACCTGAGGGTGCGCTTCCTGGTGGACGACCAGGTCTCGGATGAGGGCTCGATCCGCTTCGGCATCCGGGAGATGACCTCGGAGCTGACGAAGGAGGGCTACCGCCTCTTCAAGGTGAACGGCAAGCCCATCCTGGTGCGGGGGGCGGGTTGGGCCCCGGACCTCTTTCTGCAGCGGGAGCCGGGGCGCCTGGACGCCCAGCTGCGTTACGTGCAGGACCTGGGCCTCAACACCCTGCGCCTGGAGGCCCCCCTGGTGGAGGATCGCTTCCTCGACCTCTGCGACGAAAAGGGCATCCTCGTGATGGCAGGATGGTGCTGCTGCGATGTCTGGGAGCGGTGGTCGTCCTGGGGCCGCGAGAACCATGTGGTGGCGGTGGAGAGCCTGCGTTCCCAGATCCTGCGCCTGCGCAGCCACCCCAGCCTCTTCGCCTGGCTGAATGCCAGTGACGGCCCTCCCACCCCTGAGGTGGAAAGGGCCTACCTCGAGGTGCTGAAAACCACCGCCTGGCCCAACCCCGTGGTCAACTCCGCGGCGGATGCCACCACCCCCCTGTCGGGTCCCAGCGGCCTGAAGATGTCCGGCCCCTACGACTACGAACCCCCCAGCTACTGGCTGTCCGATGAGCGCAGGCGCCTCCGGCAGGACCGCACCCTGTCCAATGCCCGCTACGGCGGCGCGTACGGCTTCAACACCGAGGCCGGCCCGGGGGCGGCGATCCCCCCCCTGGAGAGCCTCCGGAAGATGCTCCCCGAATCGAGCCTGTGGCCCGTGGATGCGGCCTGGGCCTACCACAGCGCCGGGGAGCGCTTCATGACCATGGCCCACTGGCACAAGGCCATGGATGCAACCTACGGCAAACCCCGCGACCTCGAAGACTACCTGCGCAAGGCCCAGGCCATGGCCTACGACGCTCACCGCGCCATGTTCGAGGCCTATGGCCGCAACAAGTACACGAGCACCGGAATCATCCAGTGGATGCTGAACAACCCCTGGCCCTCCACCTTCTGGCACCTCTTCGACAGCTACCTCTACCCCGCGGGCAGCTACTTCGGCACCAAGAAGGCCTGCGAACCGCTGCACATCCAGTACTCGTACGACGACGCCAGCATCGCCATCGTGAGCACCCGCCGGGAGGCGGTACACGGTCTGAAGGCCCTGGCGCGGGTGCTGGACCCTGGCATGAAGGAGCGCTTTTCCAGGGAGGTCAGGGTCGATGTCCCCGCCGACGGCGTGGTGCGGGCCTTCACGCTGCCCAAGGAGACCGGCGGGAGTCTCCGCTTCGTGGACCTCACCCTGAAGGACGCCTCGGACCAGGTCCTGAGCCGCAATGTCTACTGGCTGCCCGCCCAGCCCTCCACCCTTGACTGGGAGCGCGCCACGGATACGGCCATCGCGCCCATCGCCCGCCACGAAGACCTGCGGGGTCTCGCCGCCCTGCCCCAGGCCCGGCTCCAGACCACCGCCGCGTGGGTGGACGGAACGGTGCGCGTGCGCCTCACGAACCCGGGCACGACCCTGGCCTTCCAGGTGCACCTGGGCGTGCGCCCCGCGGGTTCCGAGGAGGAGTTGCTGCCGGTGCTGTGGGAGGACAACTACGTGAGCCTCCTGCCGGGCGAGACCCGCACCCTGACCGCACAATTCCCCGGAAAGGCGAAACCCGGGCGCGACGCGGTGGTGGTGGTGGAGGGCTGGAACCTGACCCCCACCCACCTGCCCCTGGCGCAGTGATGCGCCTCCGCCCCCTCCTGCTGGCGACCTTCGCCTGGGCGGGTCTCCTGGGCCAGGAGATCCCCGTGCGCGACCTGCCGAAGGTCCAGCGGGCGCCGCGGCTGGTGGACTTCCTGGAGGGCCGGCCCCGGGAGGCGGAGCTGGTGATCACGGACCTCCGCCAGTACGGGCCCGTGGATGGCGCCCCGGTCAGTGCCCCCACCACCGTCCACCTCAGCCAGGACGACAAGGCCATCTATGCCGTGTTTGTCTGCAAGGACGACCCGGCGAAGATGAGCGCCCACGTGGCCCGCCGGGATCAGTTGCTGGCGGAGGACCGGGTTTCCATCGCCTTCGATACCTTCCATGACCACCACCGCAACGTGTGGTTCGATGTGAACCCCTACGGCTGCCAGATGGACGGCATGACCATCGATGGGGAGGACGACTTCAATTGGGATGCCGTATGGCATGCGGAGGCCCAGCGCACCCAGGACGGTTACATCGCCTTGATCGCCGTGCCCTTCAGCAGCCTCCGCCGGACGAGCGCCCCGGAACAGACCTGGGGCTTCATCGTGGCGCGCCTCATCACCCGCAACAGCGAGATCGCCTGCTTCCCCCACCTCACCCCCAAGATCCCCGGCTGGACGAACCAGTTCGGCCACCTCCGGGGGGTGCGCCCCCCCGTCCTCCAGACCCAGGTGGATCTCATCCCCTATATGCTGGGCGCCTCCTCCCGGGTGCTCCTGGAGCCCGCCGAGGGTCTGGCCCGCTATGACACCCCGAAGGAGCGCCGGGCGGGCCTGGACGCCAAGGTGGTCTTCGGCAGCTCGCTCACCCTGGATGCCACGGTGCGCCCGGACTTCAGCCAGGTGGAATCCGACGAGCCCCAGGTCACGGTGAACCAGCGCTTCGAGGTGATCTACCCCGAGAAGCGGCCCTTCTTCCTGGAGAATGCCAACTACTTCCATACGCCCACCCCGCTCTTCCTGAGCCGACGCATCCTGGACCCCCGGGGTGGTGCGCGGCTCACGGGGCGCCTGGGCCCCTGGGGCATCGGCATCCTGGGGGTGGACGACCACCGCCCCAGCGAGGAGACCCCCGAGGGTCAGGAGGCGCCCCAGGTGGACCTCGAGGGTCGACGCGCCCGCCTGGGGGTGGTGCGGGTGATGCGCGAGTTCGGCCGCGAAGGCCGTCTGGGCGTGCTCTTCACGGGCCGGGAGGTGGGACCGGGCTTCAACCGCCTGGTGGCCCTGGACACCCGCTTCCGGGTGGGGACCTATGCCACCTTCGAGGCCCAGGCCATGGGCAGTCGCACCCGCCGGGTGGACGGTCGCAGCTTCAGCGGGGGCGCGGGCCTGCTCAAGGGGACGTGGGGCGATGGCAGCTTCAGCTGGGGAGGGCTCGCGGAGGACCGCGGGACGGGCTTCCACACGGACCTGGGCTACCTGGACCGGGTGGGCATCCGGCGCACCACCCAGGATCTGGGCTACACCTGGCGCCCCACGGGGGGCACCGTGGTGGCCTGGGGTCCGACCCTCCACCTGGGCGCCACCTGGGACCGAGGGGGCCAGGGGCAGCACCGGGAGGTCACCCCGGGCCTCGCCCTGGAGTTCACCCACCAAGGCAAGCTGAGCCTCCAACACAGTCAGCAGCAGGAGCGCTACCGGGATCTGGACTTCCACCGCACCCTCACCCACCTCACGGCCCAGGCAGAGCCACTGCCCTGGCTGGCCTGGTCCCTGGACCTGGCCACGGGCACAGGCCTGGCCTACGATCCGGCACCGGGTCTCAAACCCTTCGCGGGGCAGCACCGGGAGGCCAAGGCGGGCCTCACCCTCAGGCCCCTGCCCCGGTTCTCCATGGAGCACAGCCTCATCTTCAGCCAACTGCGCACCGCCAGTGCCAGTGGGCCCCTGCCCGTAGGCCCCGGCACTGCGGTCTTCACCCACCGCATCCTGCGGGCGAAATACAACCTCCAGTTCAGCCGCACCTGGTCCCTGCGGGCCATCCTGGACGCCAGCAGCCTCACCCCCGACACGCGTCTGCTCTCCCCGGACCTCAGGCCCGACCGGAGCCTGGGCGTGGACCTACTGCTCACCTGGTTCCTGCAGCCCGGCACCGCCCTCTATCTGGGATGGACGGACCAGCAGCGGAACCTGGCCCTGGATCCCGAGGCACCGGGGGGCCTGCGGCTCACGCCCAAGGCCGACACGAGCGTGGGGCGGATGGTCTACCTGAAGGCGAGCTGGCGGGTGGGACGGTAAAGCGGCCTCCTCAGGTCCAATCGTCTCCCCAGTCCAGCTTCAAATGGTTGGCCGGCAGGTCCACGAAGCGCAGGTTCTTATCCAGCAGTCGCACGCGGTCCTGGGCGTACATTGCCAACCATTGTCCATCGGGACTCCAGGCGGGAAGGTGGCCCCCCTGCTCGGTGAGGGCCAGGGCTTTCCCTGTGCCTGCCTCCCACAGCCTGGCCCGGCCATCCTCTCCACCGCTGGCCAGCACGCCGACCGGGGAGACGGAAAGCCCCCCCACCCAGCCACCGTGGGCCTTCACCTTCCAGCGCAGCTCCCCATCCTGAACGCTAAACCCCCGGATGCAGCCATCGAGGCATCCCACACAAAGGGTGCCGCTGCCCAGATCCAGGGCCAAGGCACTGACCCAATGCGTGTCTGTGTCCAGGTGGAAGCGGGGTTCCAGTCCAGGCAGGGACCAGGCGCGAACACCATCGTGCCCACCGGTGAAGAGCTGGGTGGCGGAGGCGACCATGGCGCTGGCCCTCAAAGGATGAGCCTGGACACGTCCAAGCAACCGGCGATCGGAGAGGGACCAGAGGTTCAGCCGTCCGGTGACCTCGAGGGCTGCAAAGGCTTCGGGCAGGATCACCAGGGCTCGGGCTGAAGCATTCTCGCCAGCAATGGACCAGAGTGCCTTCTGGGGTCTTGGTTCTCTTTCGGTGCCGGGGCGCAGATCGCTGGGTCGGAAGGCCATCAAAGTACCGCGCTCGAGCCCCAGCAGCAGAAGTTCTCCTGACCATGCCAAACAGCGGATTTCACTGACGATTTCGGTGATAGGGGGGCGCTCGAGTTGTGTGTTAATGCCCTCCGCCTTGGTTGAACGTCCTCGCCGGTTCCAAAGCGAAGCCCAGCCCAGGGGTCGTGAGGCCAGAAGTCGCTGGCTGTCCTTGCCCCAGGCCAGCAGGGCGGAGGGCGGCATGAAGGCCGTCATCAGGCGAAGCAGGCGGCGGGAGGCCAGCTCGTAGACGCGAACGGTCCCCGCCCCATAGCGCACCACCAGATGTTTCCGGGCCGGATCCACCGCGAGTTCGCAGGGCTGGATCTCCCCGATGGAGGGCAGGAATTCCTTAGGGCCAGGCAGTTCGAAGAGGCGGGTTCGCCCCTGGGGGATGAGGCTCCGGGTGAAGCCCTGGTGCCGGTGATGCACCACGATCCAGCGATGATCCGGGAGTGCGGAAATCTTCCCAATGTCCCCCAGGGGCAGTGTGCAGGCCACGGGCTGCACTCGATTGGACCACCGCCATAGCCAGACTGTAATGGGCCGAGGTTCGGGCAGAGGGCCGAAGGGGGGAGCGCAACAATTCTCGGTAGCGATGGCCATGGTGTGTGAATCAATGGTGGCCCAGGATCCGTGAATGCCCTCGGCGCCCGGTGGGATGGTTGTGCGGGCCTTGACCACCTGGGAGCGTTCCTCCATGACCACCCAAGCCTGGCCTTCACAGCAGAGTTCCAATCGACTCGAGGGCAGGTATTCCTCCCAGGCGCGGCCAGCCCTGGTCGGGACCTTGCCCGCCACATCCAAGACACAAGTGCCATGAAAGTCATAGTCCTTGAATCCGCCCACCAGGTGCCGACCATCCCCCGTGAAGAAAGCCCCGTGGAAAACGTAATAGGGATGCCGCTGTGGCTTCATTTGGTAGCCCAGGCCCAGAGCGAGGCCATCTGGGGACGCCACCAGGGCACGGACCCTTTCCCCGGTGTGGATGTCCCATAGCTCGATGGGTTCCCCAGTAGGACTCGGCAGGGCGATCCAGCGGCCATTGGGGTGGAGGATGGAGGGCGCCCGGGAGGGTGCCTTCCCCTGCAGGCGCAGTCCCGCCCCCAGGGCCGTGAGGCCCGCAAGCAACTGTCGGCGACTGAGCTTCATGGATGCAAGCATGGGAACCAGGGGGACACGCTGTCAATGCACCTTGGGTAGACATAGGCGCTTTCCCCGAACGCGGGAAGAGAGAGGCCTTTGCCCTCCAGCGTCCTTCTGTTTCCACCGAGCCTTTGGCACCTGTTTTGAAAATCGCCAAAAGGACGCGTGGTACCCAGGAAGCCCCACCCGTGACCCGGCACGCCTTCCCTGCCATCCTGGCCCCATGCATCTGGAGACCCTGGAGATCGTCAACTTCCGCGGCATCGGTCGGCTCAAGCTGCGCCTGGAGGAGGACACCACGGTCCTCTTTGGGGAGAACGCCTGGGGGAAGACGAGCCTGGTGGAGGCCCTGGCCACGGTGCTGGGTCGGCGGCCCCTGGAGGAGGGGGATTTCCATCGCATCACCCTGGGCAAGTCCCCCATCGCCCGGCGCCTGGTCATCGCCCTGGGGTTCGCGGGGGAACCCGATGCCGCCCTGGAACCCGCGGGCTGGCGGGACGAGGCGGGCGTCTTCCACGTGGAATTGGCCTGGATCGCCACCCGCCGGGTTCGGGGCAGGGTGAGCCTGGCCCGGCGCTTCCGGGGGCCCGAGGGCCGTGACCTGAACCTGCCCGGAGTGGATGCGGCCCTCCTGGCGGACCGCCTCGTCCAGGCCCATCCCCTCTTCCTCTTCCGGGAACTGCGGCTGGCGGATTGGATGCTCACCCCCGTCATGGGCCAGGGCCCCGTGGTGCGGGAGGATCCCGGCACGGCGGTGGCCCGGATCTTCGAGCGGCTGCTCACCCAGCCCCATCAGGTTCACCCCGAGGAGCTGGCCCGGGGCCTGGGGGCCCTCCAGCGCCTGGCGGAGCAGCGTCCCCAGCTCTTCGCCGGACTCCCCATGAGCGGACGTCGACGGCGGGTGGAGGACATGGCCGATGCCCCCGTGAGCCTCCAGGACAACCTGAGCCTCTCGGACCTGGCCCGCCGGGCCGGGGCGGGCACCCGGCAGGTGGCCCTGCTGGTGCTCATGGGGGCCATGCTCCGGGCCGAGGCGGAGTCCGCCCAGGTGCCTGGCGCCCAGCCCCTGCTGCTCCTGGAGGACCCCGAGACCCACCTCCACCCCATCCAGCTGGCCACGGCCTGGAACCTGGTCTCCCAACTGCCGGTGCAGAAGCTCGTTACCACGGCCCGGGGGGAGCTCCTGGCCGGACAGCCCACCCGCGCCCTGCGCCGCCTGGTGCGCCACCCCGACCACGTGGAGGTCTTCCCCACGGTCCCCCGCCCCCTGTCCACCCAGCAGGCCCGCCGGGTGGCCTTCCACGTGCGCACCCATCGGGCCGAGGCCCTCTTCGCCCGGGTGTGGCTCCTGGTGGAGGGCGAGACCGAGGCCTGGCTCCTGCCCGAACTGGCCCGCACATGGGGCCTGAACTTCGCCCTCGAGGGGGTGGCCTGCGTGGAGTTCGCCCAGGCGGGCCTCAGCCCTCTGGTGGCCTTCGCCGACCGCTTCGGCATCCCCTGGCACGTCCTGGCCGATGGGGACATGGCGGGCCAGACCTACGCCGCCAAGACCCGACACATGCTGCGGGGACGCAAGGAGGTCCAGCACCTCACCCTGCTCCCCACGCCGGACATCGAGCACCTGCTCTTCCAGTGCGGCTACGCCTCCATCTTCCGCCGCCAGGCCGGGGCAGGCCCCCAGGACCCCGAATCCCTCATCCACCGCGCCCTGCGTCGCACCAGCAAGCCGGGCATGGCCCTGGAACTCGCCGAAGCCGCCGACACCCGCGGTCCCGCCGGCATCCCCACCCCCATCAAGCGCATGCTGGCGACCCTGCGGAGGCTGGCGGCCAAGGGGTAGGGACCTGGCCATCGTCCCGGCCTTCCACAGGCTGCCCGCCCTGGGCAGGCTTCTCCTATTTGCGGCACCCCAGCGACTCCTGCCAGAAGCGAAAGGGCGGGGATGCAGGGCACGCGCCTCGAACCTTGCGGAATGCTCAACATTTTTTGACTTATTTATTTTATAGACCTTGGCACAGCGAAATCCCGGGATCGGATTTTCCTCCTCTTTGACAGGATTTGTCCCTCTGGGGAAGAACGGGCTCACCAGGTATGGTTGTTCCTGATCCTTACACCATCCAGCGCGTTGAAAACCCAACACCTGGACCACTCAACATTGTCGGCTTCGGTCGGCCTGGCTCGAGGAGTACCCCATGAAAAAACTCACCCTCACCAAGGAAACGCTTCAGGCTCTGTCGGCCGACCTGCAGGCCCATGTTGCCGCAGGTGACCCTCTGAGTGCCTACAAAACCCATTGCACCTCCTGCTCGTACTACCTCTTCTGCAAGGTCAAGGTCGAGGAAGCCGCCGAATAGCAACCATCCAGGGCCAAAACCTTGGCCCGGAAGTCCACCCCCACGTCATGGACAGGGCACGGCCCCGTCATGGCGTGGGGTGTTTTGCGTAGGTAGTATTTCGGCGGTCTCCGTCAGGTCTTTGCGCGCTCCACTTCACAGTTTTCCCTCCTTCGAGGCCGCTGAACGCCTAGGATCAGGTTAGGAGCCACCTTGCACCTGGTCCTGGTCGCACTTCACATCGAGCCTTCGGCACGGGCGGTCCCCCTGGGACCGGCCATGTTGGCCTCCGCCCTGCGGCTCCACCATCCCCACCAGGTGCGGACCACCCTGGTGGATCAGTTCCTGGACGCGTCACCGGAAGCCTGTGCGGACGCCCTGCTGGCACATGGACCGGATGCGGTGGGCTTCTCCGTCTACGTGTGGAACCGGGCTCGGGTCCTGGAGATCGCCGAAATCCTTCGCCAGCGACAACCGAACCTGCTCCTGCTGGCAGGAGGTGCGGAGGCTTCCGCGGATCCCGAAGGACTGAGGGCCTCGGGCCCCCTGGACCTGGTCCTGCCGGGGGAAGGCGAGGACCTGCTGGTGCGGGTGATGGGGCGTCTGCTCCAGGGCCATTCGCCCCAGGAACTCCAACGGGACCTGGAGCCCGCACCCGTCCAGGACCTGGGCACCCTTCCCTCCCCCATCCTGGACGGCACCCTGGACCCGGGGCAGTACCCCGGCATGCTCTGGGAGCTCTCCAGGGGCTGTCCCTTTCGCTGCGATTTCTGCTTCGAATCCCGGGGGCTTCCCGGCACCCGGCGGGTGCCCATGGCCCGCATCGAGGCGGAACTGGCCTGCTTCGAGGCCCGGGAGGTCAGCCAGGTCTTCGTGCTGGATCCCACCTTCAACCACGACAAGGTCCAGGCCAAGGACATCCTGCGGCTCATTGCCCGGGTGGCGCCCCGGATCCACTTCTTCTTCGAGGTCCGCAGCGAATTCATCGATGCCGAACTGGCCCGGCTCTTCGCATCGCTACGCTGCACCCTCCAGATCGGACTGCAGAGCGTCCATGACACCGTGCTGCGCAACCTCAACCGGCGCATCCGGCCCGGGGACTTCCAGGCCAAGATTCTGCACCTGCACCGGGCGGGCGCCGTCTATGGCTTCGATCTGATCTACGGCCTGCCCGGGGACACCCTGGAGGGCTTCCTCGAAAGCCTGGACTTCGCCCTGGGGCTGGCCCCCAACCACCTGGACCTCTTCCCCCTGTCCGTCCTGCCCGGCACAAGGTTGCGGGACACGGCCCCGGGCTTCGGGCTCGAGTACCTTCCCCAGGCGCCCTACACCGTGCAGTCCTCTCCCACCTTCAGCGCGACAGACATGCAGGAGGCCGCCCGCCTCGCCAGAGCCACCGACCGGCTCTACAACGAGGGGAAGGCCGTACCCTGGTTCGGCCTGCTGCGCGAAGCGGTGGACCTTCCACCCTCCGCGCTCATCCGGCGCTTTGCGGATCACCTGGAGACCCCCCAGGGTGATTCGCCCCTCCCCATGGAACTGGCCACCTTCATGGCCGCCCAGTTCGAGGACCCCGGCCAGGCGGCCATCGCCTTCACCCTTGTGAGCTGGTCCACCCATGTGGGGGAGATGACCGAGGCCAGCGCCCGGGCAACCCCACCCAGTCCTCCCACCAAGGACCGGCCACGCCTTGCTCCCCACACCCGGTACCTCCACTTCCCCCGGGATCCCGAAGCCTTGCTGGAACAACTGAACCTTGGCATCACGGAACTGGAGGACCTGGCCTTCGTCCTTCCCGACACCCCCTGCCACCTGCTCCTCTCCCTCCAGACGGGGGACCCGGTGGTCGAGCGCCTCACGGCACCTGAAGCCGAGACCCTCAGGCGGCTCCTGGAGGGCCGAGGCGATGACGGCAGCGACGCCCTGGCCGAACGCTTGCACGGGGCGGGTCTGCTGGTGCTGGCGAATCCTACGCACCAGGGAGCGGATGCGGTTCGGTAGACCGCACCATGGAAGACACGCGTTCGCCCTTGGAGGCAAAGCCCCGCTGTGGTCAGGCCTGGAACCTCCAAAGCCAAGGACTCACAGGGCCAAGGCCATGCGCCGAACGATCTCCTGGAGTTCCTCCTCCTTGTGGCTGGCGAACCCCAGTCGGA
>CAZPUI010000083.1:0-12977 GCA_964589695.1 uncultured Solibacteraceae bacterium
TCCCTCTTTCTGGAACAATCCCACCGATCAAGAGGCCTTCGTCGGGGAGGTGAAGGCCAAGGGCTCCTGCCAGAACCTGGAATTCGTCTTCCGGCGCAAGGACGGATCCACCTTCGTGGGCATGGTGTCCGCCAACCTCCTGCACATCCACAACACCCCGCACATCGTCAGCATCACCCGGGATATCACCGATCGGAAGCGGGCGGAGGAGGCCCTGAAGGAGAGCGAGGAGACCTACCGGTCCATCCTCAATGCCTCCCCCGATGACATCACCATCACCGATCTGGAAGGCCGGATCCTCATGGTCTCCCCCGCGGCCAAGGTGCTCTTCGGCTACGGGCCAGAGGACGACTTTGACAAGCCGCTCCTGGACTTCCTCGTGCCGGAGGATGTGCCCCGGGCCCGGGCCAACCTCCAGCGCCTGGTGGCTGGGGAGATTCACGGCACCAGCGAATACCGCGGGGTGCGCAAGGATGGCACCCTGCTGGACATCGAGGTCAACAGCGGGCTGGTGCGGGGGGCACAGGGGCGGCCCACCCGGATGGTCTTCATCGTCCGGGATATCTCGACCCGCAAAAAGGCGGAGGCCGAGCGGGAGGCCCTGGAGGCCCAGAACCGGCAGCTCCAGAAGGCGGAGAGCCTCGGCCGCATGGCCGGGGCCATCGCCCACCATTTCAACAACCAGCTCCAGTCGGTGATGACCAATTTGGAACTGATGGCCGAGCTTCCCAAGGGCGGGGATCCTGGTCCCTGGGTGGCCCGGGCCCAGAAGGCCGCAGAGCGGGCGGCGGAAGTGAGCCGCCTCATGCTGGCCTACCTCGGGCAGGCCTCCCCGGAACAGGAACCCCGCCGCCTGGCGGAGCTCTGTCTGGGCTGCCAGCCCATCCTCCAGTCCCTGCTCCCCGGGGGGCAGGTGCTGGAGGTGGCCTGTCCTGCCCCAGGGCCCCTCATTCGGGCCAACGCCAACCAGATCCAGCAGATCCTGGTGAACCTGATCACCAATGCCGCCGAGGCCATGGGCGAAGGGCGGATCCGCCTCGCCCTGTCCACCTGCCCCGGAGAGGCCATCCCCACCGCCAGGCGCTTTCCCATCAACTGGAAGCCCCTGTCCGAGTCCTACGCCTGTCTGGAGGTCCAGGACCAGGGGTGCGGCATCGGGGAAGCGGAGCAGGAAAAGCTCTTCGACCCCTTCTTTTCCACCAAGTTCGCAGGACGGGGACTGGGCCTGTCCGTGGTGCTGGGGATCGCCCAGGCCCATGGGGGGGGCGTGGTGGTGGAGAGCCAGCCCGGGCAGGGCGCCACCTTCCGGGTGTACTTCCCGGTCTCCGAGGACACGGATCCCCAGCCCCTTCCCGCACCCACGCCCACCCCGGCCACCGAATCCCTGGGGCTCATCCTGCTGGTGGACGACGAGGCCATCGTGCTTGAATCCACGGCGGCCGTCCTGGAGCGCATGGGCTATTCCGTGCTCACCGCCGTCGATGGGGTGGAGGCCTTGGAAATTGCCCAAGTCCACCTGAACGAACTCCGGTGCGTCATCACGGACCTGACCATGCCCAGGCTGGATGGCTGGGGCACCCTCCAGGCCCTTCGTCGCCTGCGACCTGACCTGCCCGTGATCCTGGCCAGCGGCTACGACCGCGCCCAGGTCCTTTCCGGCGACCATGGCGACCTTCCCCAGGCCTTCCTGGGCAAACCCTTCAGCCGCCAGCAGCTGGCGGAAGCACTGGGGCAGGTGCTGGCCTGACAAGGTTTAGAAGGACCTTGTGCCGACCATGACCTCCACTCGCCCGGCCTCAGATGCAGACGTGGGTTTCAAGGGGCTGAGGTGTCCCCGGCCTGGAGCAACTCCTGCATCAGCAGGTCCGGATCGAAGCGTGAGGCCAGCTCGCGGTGGTACCCGCGCACCCAGCGGCTCCCGTTCACCAGGACAAAGGGAATGGCCCGCTTGCCCGTCTCTCGCTCCAGACGCTCCGCTGCCCCGGGGGTGGTTTCCAGGTCCACCTTGGTGTGAACCACACCCTGCTGGAGGAGCCACCGATCCAGACGAAGGCAGTCCGGGCACCAGGTGGCGGTGTAGACCTGAAGGTCGAGGTCCTGAAGGGCGGTGCGGGCATCCATGAAGATCCTTGTGTGTAGGCCCGAAGGGCCACTCCTAGGATGCCAGGAGGGGGCGACCTGAGCCTCGTCCTACAGGATCCTCGCCCCCAGCCGCCTGAGCCGCCTCCGCTGCCGGGACCAGGGGCGCCAGGTGACGGCCATGACGAAGCCAGTGCAGGCGGTGGGGAAGGGGCAGGTCTCCGCCAGATGGGTCTGAAAGGCGGCCTTGCGTCCTCGGTCGGGATCCCAAAGGGGGCCCCGCCAGCGCACCACCAGGAGGAGCACGGGGAACTGGGGGAAGGTCTGCACCTGCTTCCGGACCAGGTAGGCCTCCTTCACCTTGGCCAGGGTGCGGAGGTGGGCCAGGAGGGGCGCGAGGGCCGCCTCCTCCATGCCATGGGCTTCCAGTTCGTCCTTGAGTCCCATCTCGTTGCGTTCCGCCTGGGCCTGTTCCGCCAGGGCCTGGGCCCGAAGGGTCTGGCAGGCTGCGGCCTCCGCCTCGGCCCACGCACCCTGGCTCCGGTGCCAGTCCCGCAGGGCGCCATGGAAGGCGGCAATGCGGAAGGGATTCTCGACCTCCAGGGCGACCCGCTGGGCCAAGGCCTCCTCCATGCACCCGGCCCGAAGACGGCCCCTGAAACACAGGAAGGCTCCCTCCAGATGGCCCGGGTGGGCGGCGCAGAAGGCTTCTGCGTCCGCCAGGAAGGCCTCAGGTTCCCGGCGATCCACGGCCAGGCGCAGGTATTCCAGGGTGTCGGGGTGGTGGGGGAACTCGGGGCGGACCCTGGCCTCCAGCTCCGGCAGGGCCGCGTCCCCTTCCCGTCGCTCCCTGTCCTCCCGTTCCTGGGCCTCCAGGATGGCCCTTCGCCAATCCTCCTCCTGGCGGGCCAGGAGCGCATGTCCCCCATCGTCCAGCAGGACCTCCAGGGCGCAGCGTGCATTGGGTACGGGCAGCGCCGGGACCTCCCCCAGGGCTTCCAGGCGCAGTTTCAGCAGGGGCGGGGCTTCGGGAATGAGCCCCTCCAGGGCCAGCGCCAGAAAGGGTTCCATGCCCTGGGGCAGACGGCCGAGGATGGCTCGGGTGGCCCCGTGGAGGTCCTCCGGCAGGGGCTCGCCCTTCTGGAGCCGCAGATCCCAGGGGGCGAAGACGCGCTGATCCAGCAGGGGTTGAAGGAGGGCCAGGCGGCAGAGGACCCGGGCCAAGGAGGCCGCTCCGAACTGCCGGGCCACATGGGTGTCCGCGGCCATGTACTCCTGCACCAGCAGGGGCTGGAAACGGGACTGGAGCCAGGTTCCGTAGGGGCGCAGCAGGTTGAATCCCAGCTTCTGGGGGCGGTGCTCCATGTGGCGCAGGAGACGGTTCCAGTAGTGGGAGAGTCGCTTCACCTGGTGGTTCAGCCAGCCCTGCTGATCCGACCACCACACCAGCTCCCAGGAGGCGAGGACCTCGACGTCCCGCACGCTCAGGGCCATGAGGGGAAAGAGGCCCACCACCCAGCGGAAGCGGTTCCAACCCAAAAGGCCCAGGGTGGGGATCCCAAAGAGGTCCAGGCTGGGAAAACCCCGGTCCAGCAGGATGCGCGTGGTGCGGGGCCCCTTCCATGCCCTCCGCTGATCCTCCAGCAGCTCCCAGAGGCCCGAAGCCTCCTCCCGACCCAGGGGAAGCCCCTGGGGCAAGGAGAAGGATCGGAAGGCATGGGCCAGTCCCACCAGCCCCGAAAGGATGGCCGCGCCCCCCACCAGCAGGCCTCCCAGTCCACCCTGGGTCAGGGTGTGGGCGATCAAAACCACCCCCAGGGCCAGGAGCACCAGGAGAAGCACCAGGGGCAGCACGGAGCCCAGGAGGAAGAGTCCCAGGAGGCGGAGTTCCCGCCGGAAGAGGTTGAGGTTCATGGGAAGGAGGCTATTCCACGAAATCCAGGTCCCGGCCGTGGGTTTCCTTCATGCCCATGAGGCTCAGGAGCCCCAGGCTCAGGGAGATGGCCCCCAGGATGGCGGCGGAGGTGACCGCCCCCTTCTGGAGCATGAGGGTCACGAAGGTGGGCTGGAGCACCGCCACCAGTCCCCGCACGAAGTTGGGTACGGTGGTGGTGACCGTGGCCCGCAGGTTGGTTCCGAACTGCTCGCTGGCCACCGTGACGAAAACGGCCCAGTAGCCCCCCGCCAGGCCCAGGTAGAAACAGAGCCCGTACCAGGCCCAGGGACTGAGTCCCCGCAGGGAAAGGACCGCCATGGTGCCGATCACGGCCATGCCCTGGAAGAGCAGGATGGCGCGGCGACGGCTGCCCATCCAGTGGCTCAGAACGCCGGACCCCAGGTCGCCGAAGGCCAGGCCCGCATAGCAGCACGCGATGGCCGTCCCGGGCACGACGGGTCCCGTGACCCCCGTGGCCTTGGCCATGGCCGGGCTGAAATGCACTAGGACCCCCACCAGGTACCAGATGGGAAGCCCCACGAAAATGCAGCGCAGGTAGCGCAGGAAGCGTTCTCCCGTGGCGAAGAGCATGAAGGGATTCCCCAGGGAGGCTTCCCCCGCGCGAACCCGCTGGAACATGCCGCTGTCCGTGACCTTGATGCGCAGCACCAGCAGGCAGAGCCCGAGGACCCCTCCCACACCGAAGGCCCAGCGCCAGGGCAGCTTGTTGCCCACCAGGGCGGCCACCACGGCCCCCGTGACCCCCACCCCCGCCACCAGCGCCGTGCCGATGCCCCGGGTTTCCTTGGGCAGCACCTCGCTCACCAGGGTGATGGCCACCCCGAGTTCTCCCGAGAGCCCGAAGCCCGCGATGAAGCGGAGCACGTAGTAGGACGGGATATCCCAGGCGAAGGCATTGGCAATGTTGGCCAGGGAATACAGCACGATGGAGCCGAAGAGGACGGACAAGCGCCCTTTCTTGTCCCCCAGGATCCCCCAGAAAATGCCCCCCACCAGCATGCCCACCATCTGGGTGGAATTCAGGTAGGCGAAGACCCTGTCGATGTCCCCGGGTGCCACCCCCAGACTGGAGAGACTCTGCACCCTCACGATGGGGAAGAGCACCAGATCGAAGATGTCCACGAAATAGCCCAGGGCTGCCACCAGGACGGTGAGGTTGAGGACGCTGCGCCAGGAGGGTCGGGACATGGGGGATCCTATGGGATCTTCCAGGGTAGCAACCCTTCGTGGAGCGTCGCGCCCCACACTGGCTCGGGAAGGGCCATTGGCGCATGATGGGTTACCATTTGCATCCCACCCAGGACCCACCCATGCTCACGAAAATTCACATCGAGAACTTTAAGTCCCTGGTCAATGTCGATATCACGTTGAGCAAGTTTACGTGTCTCATTGGCTTGAACGGGGCAGGGAAGTCCACCCTACTTCAGGCTCTTGACTTCATTGCCCATGTGGCGACTGGAGAAGTTGAGGATTGGCTCAAAGTCCGAGACTGGAAGAAGGGTGAACTTGTTAGTAACACCGGTGCCAGGAAACACACAATCAGCTTCACCGTATGCATGGAATCAGAGCACGGCGAAATCCAGTGGAAAGCCCGCTTCAATGTGAATCACCTCAAGTGCACTTGGGAACAGGTGGTCCTTGGGCAACAGATTATTATGAAGCTCGAAGAAGGGAAATTCGAAACGCAGTTGGAGGAAATTGATAAATCCTGGACCATTGACGCCAATTTTACGGATTTCAGCGGTTCAGTACTCTCGCTCTTTAACTTGGGGAGGTTCCATCCCACGTTGAATATTGTCAAGCAGCAAATGAAAGGATTGAAGTCCATGGAGCTCCTTTCGCCCAGGGATCTTCGAAAGCGCGCCAAGAAAGCAGAAGATATTGGTATTGGAGGAGAAAAACTTTCCGCATTTCTCAGTAGCTTCACGAAGGAACAGCAGTCATCGCTTTTGAAGCAGCTCCAGACCTTCTATCCGAACTTGGAAAGCTGGCAGATTCAGACTTTGCGGGCTGGCTGGAAGAACCTGTGGTTTACGGAAAACTCACCCAAGCCTTTTCGAATTGACGCCACACATATGAACGATGGGCTTCTCCGCATTCTGGCGATCCTGGCCCAGGCTGAAGGACGGCACCGCTTTTTGCTTTTTGACGAGATTGAAAATGGTTTCAATCCTGTGATGGCAGGACGCTTGGTGGACGCCCTCGTGGGCCTGGGAGATTTGGGAAAACAGGTTCTGGTCACCACCCACAGTCCGGTTCTGCTCAACTTCATGGAGGATGGACTGGCCAAGGAATCCGTTCGACTGGTGTACCGCACACCCGGAGGTGAGACAAAGGTCTGCTCTTATTTCGAACAACCCGAAACCCAGCACAAGCTTCGCGGGTTGGGGCCGGGTGAGGTGTACCTCGACGCGGACTTGGAATCCATGGTCGCCCGACTCAGTGTTGCTGCCCAGGTGCAGGGCTAGACATGCTCTTCCTGGTCTCTGGAGAAGGTCCATCAGATTTGGGCACTTGTCTTGCGGAGTTGGATTCTTGCGTGGGTGAGTGCTTTCGTCCCGGTCCCATGGCCTGGATCGTGGCCCAATTGGTCGAGGCGCGGGTGGGCTTTCATCCTATTGAAAGCCAGTCCATGTACTTCGTCCCCGAAGGGGCGCTGAGCAGAGACTCAAAACGCTTGCCCATGAGACTTCCTGGGCCGAACAGCGAGTTTGAGACGGGTGAGTTTTTCAAGAATGCTCGGGCCTTGGCCAGACGGGCGAAAGCGCTGCAGGGTCCTTCGTGCCCCGTCTGTGCAGTGTTGTTTCGGGACGTGGATGGCACCCGGTCCTCCCAAAAAGGTCGATTCGACGCGAAGTGGAAGTCCATGTTGGACGGTTTCAAAGCAGAAAATTTCGAGTTCGGTGCACCTATGTTGGCCAACCCAAAGGGTGAAGCTTGGCTCCTTTGTGCTTTGAAGCAACAACCCTATGCCTCATGCGGAGGCCTCGAGGAACTGTCAGGGAATGACAAGAGTCCCAAATCGGCCAAGAAGATCTTGGAGAGCCGACTTCAAGGCCTTGGCAAGTGTTTTGAGGATGTTGTCGACTTGGTGAGCGACGGAACCGTGGATGCCGCTCGCATCGACATGCCCAGCTTCAGCTGTTTCAGGGCCAGGTTGGACGACATTCTCACGAAGATGCGCGCCTTCTAGGCGCCATTAACCCCGTTTCCTGCGGGCGGTTCCGCCCGCAGGAATCGGGATGCCGCTGCCTACTTCCCCTTCCCCAGGTGCTGCAGGAAGAAGGCTTCGTACTTCTTGTGCCAGCCCTTGGCCTTCACGGCGCCGCCCATGCCGTGCTCACCTTCGGGGTCCAGGAAGAGGTCCACCAGGGCCTCTTTGCCGCTTTCCAGCAGGGCGCGGTAGACGTTCACGGTGTCCTGGTAGAGCACGTTGGAATCCGCCATGCCATGCACCAGGAGCAGGGGCTTCTTCAGGCCCTTGGCCAGGGGCAGGAGGCTGTATTTCCGCAGCACGGGCTTGCTGCGGTCCACCTTGCCGATGGTGCGGCCGCTGTACCAGCTGTTGTAGTTCTCCCATTCCGTGGGGCCGGCGCCGGCGATGCCGCAGGCGTAGACATCCGGGGCCGTGAATAGGGTGTGCTGGGTCTGGAAGCCGCCAAAGCTCCAACCCGTGAGCCCCACCCGCTTGGTATCCACCCCGAAGCCCTTGTCCATGTGCTTCACAAGGTCCGTGAGGTCCTCGGTCTGGGGCTTGCCGGGCTGCTCGAAGTTCGCGTCCGAGAACTTGCGGCCGTAGTTGCTCTGCCCGCGGGGATCCACCGCCACCATGACGTAGCCGTGTTTGGCGGCCATATACATCCCGAAGACGTAGGCCGTGGGCTGGAAGCTGTCCGCCTCCACCGTGTGCCGGTCCCCCAGGGGGCCACCGTAGACGTAGACCACGGAGGGCCGTTTGTCCGAGGGCTTCCAGCCCTTGGGTTTGAACATGTAGCCTTCGACCTTGTCGCCATGCCGGTTGGTGAAGCTGAAGCGTTCGGGCTTGATGACATTCAGCCCATCCCAGGTCTTGTCATGGCTATCCGTGAGCACCTTGGCGCGATTGCCCGCCACCTCCACCATCTGGAGTTCGGGGCGACGCGCCCAATTGCCTGCATTCATGGCCACCTTGGCTCCGTTTTCGGCCACCACGGCTCCGCGATGGTAGTCACCGGCCGTGCCCAGCTGCTTCATGTCCCCCGTGGCCAGGTCCACCTGGTAGGTGTTCATGGTGGCGGCATCCGCCTTGTTGGACACCAGGAAGACCTGCTTGCTGTCAGGACTGAAGCCCAGCAGGGTGTGGGCCTCGAAGTTGCCTTTCACCACCGGGCGAAGGGCCTTGGTGGCCACATCCAGCACGTAGGGTTGGCGGAAGCCCGCTTCGTCCAGCACCACCACAAGACTCTTGCCATCCGGCGTGAAGCGGGGGGCCAGGGTGCCCACCACCTCGTGGCCCACATTGCCCTTGCGCTCAAGCACCACCTCGGGCTTTTCGGTCTCGCTGGCCTTGCCCAGATAGACCTTTAAAAGCTCCTTTTCCCGTTCCCAGGTGGCGAAGGTGTAGTGTCGGCCGTCCTTGGACCAGGCGAGCGGAGTGGATTCGAACCAGACATCGCCCCCCGGGTGGGTGAAGACGGGCTCGGGCTGGCGGCTGGGGGCCTCGTCCACCTTGCGGATGTAGAGGGCAGTGGCAGGGATGGTGCGCTTGTCATCCGGGACTTCCCGGCCCACGCGCTTGGATTCGGCGAAGCGCTTGTTGTATTCCATGATCTGGACCTGGCGGCCCTGGGGAGGGGTCGCACCTTCGGCGGGCTGCGCGGAGGCCTGCAGGGCCATCCACTTCCCGTCCTCGCTGAGGACCGTGCCACGCACCGCATACTTCTTCTCGGCATTGTCGGGGAAGAAGAGCTCGCGGTTCACCTGCACCAGGCGGCCGCTGGCGAAGGAAGCCCGCACCACCCCGGACCCATCCAGGAAGTAGAAGCCCTGGTCATCGGCGGTGTAGGCCTGGATGCGCTCCTGGCGATCCGTGCTGGTGAGCCGCTCGATGCGACCCTCCCCGGCGTGGAGACGGAAGAGGTCCCCCCGGTACTGGAAGATCAATTCGTGGGCCTTGTGGGCCCACACGAAGGTGCTCACACCGGGGTAGAGATCGTTGGGCTTGAGCTTCTCCTTCTCCTGCTTCTTCTTCAGCTCGTCCCGCCACTCCCAGAGCTCCTTGTCCTTCTTGGCTTCTTCCTTCTTGGGGGCTTCGGTCTTCTTCTCGCCCTCGGCCTTCTTGTCGACTTCGGCTTTCTTGTCACCCTCCGCCTTCTTCTCCCCTTCGGCCTTCTTCTCGGCCTCGGCCTTCTTCTTGTCGGCGTCCTCCTTGGCCTTCTTTTCCGCAGCTTCCTTCTTCAGGACTTCGATTTCAGCCTTCTCCCACTGCTCCAAGTCCACCTGGTGGCCGGCGAGGTAGGCGGCCTGGGCCTCCGCCTGAGCCTGGGCCTCCGCCTGCTGCTTGTCCCGCAGGGCAGCCTTCTGCCGGAAGCGTTCCAGGGCCTCGGGGGTCTCGAAGGCCTTCATGACCTCCAGGGACGTGATCCTGCGCGTCTGGCCAGTGGTGGTGTCGTAGAGGTAGAGGTCCGTGCCATCCTCCCCGTAGGGGTTCCAGAGGTAGGCCAAGAACCGGGCGTCATGGCTGAAGTCCAGGCCACTGGCGGCCTTGCCCGCGTAGGGTTTGGCTCGGTAGAGCTTCTCCAGGGTGAGGTCCTGGGGTTTGAGGGGGGTTTGGGCAGGGGCCTGGGGGGGGGCGGGAACCAGGGCCACAAGGCCGAGGGTGAGGGCAGTGAGGGTCCAGGGCGCAGTCATGGAGGCTCCTTGGGGCGGGCATGCCCGAAGAGCCCATTCCAGGCCAGTGGGGTCAAGCTGTCAAGTTGCGAGGTAAGCCCCCCGGGGGACGATGGATGACCTCCGTGGCATCCCGAGTCCATCCGCCTTGGCGCACGTCGAGCCAGGTGGATGGGGCATTCAAGGGCAGCTAGATGCAAAAACCTTCAGACGTGTCCTCCCAGCCCTTGGGTACGCATCACCTCAAGGCTCGCAGCGTGGCGATCGTTCTCCACGGTGCGCCGATGCGGTACCTCGCGGGTGGGTTGGGGTCTCGGCCGCGCCCGGTCTAGACGCACACCGTCTTGAACTGGCGCGCGTGCTGGGCCTTGTTGGCGACATTGAGGTAGGCGCGGGCCGCACCTTCGATGATATCGGTGCTGGCGGCCTTGCCCGTCAGGATCCCCCCGTCGATCTCAACCTTCATGAAGACCTCGCCCACCGCATCGCTGCCCTGGCTCACGGCCCGAACCTGGAAGTCCAAAACTTCCCCGCGCACGCCCGTGAGGTTGGCGATGGCGTCCACCAGGGCGGCCACCGGACCATCGCCGTGGCCCGTGCCACTGTGCTCTGTTTCATCCTCGAAGGATTGGGGCCTCAGGGTGACCAGCGCATGGCTGTAGCCCTGGGTTCCTGCGGTCACCTGGGCCAGCCGGAGCTTCCAGGCCTCGGGAATATCGCTGATCCCATCACGGATGATGGCGATGAGATCCTCGCCAAAAACTTCCTTCTTCACATCGCACAGTTTGGTGAAGAGCTTGTAGGCCTTCTCCAGTTCGGGCTTGCTCAGCTCGTACCCCATGTCCGAGTAGCGCTGGGCCAGGGCGGCGCGGCCGCTGTGCTTGCCCAGGACGATGTGTTGGACCTTCACCCCGACACTTTCGGGGGTCATGATTTCGTAGGTGGCGCGGTTGCGCAGCACGCCGTGCTGGTGGATGCCGCTCTCGTGGGCGAAGGCGTTCTCGCCGACGATGGCCTTGTTGGGCTGGGGGTGCACCCCGGTGATGTTCGACAGCAACTGACTGCTGCGGGCGATCTCCTGGGTGTGGATTTGGGTTGTGAAGGGCATCCGATCCTGGCGCACCCTGAGGGCCATGACGATCTCTTCCAGGGCCGCGTTGCCAGCCCTTTCGCCGATACCATTCACCGTGCATTCCACCTGCCGTGCGCCCGCTTCGATGGCGGCCAGGCTGTTGGCCACCGCCAGGCCAAGGTCGTTATGGCAGTGCACACTGAGGATGGCGTTCTGGATGTTGGGGACGCGCTCGATCAGCTTGCGGATCAGCTGGAAGTACTCGGTGGGGGTGGTGTACCCGACGGTATCCGGAATGTTGACGGTGGTGGCACCGGCGTGGATCACCGCCTCGGCGACCTGGCAGAGATATTCGGGGTCCGTCCGGGTGGCATCCTCGGCACTGAATTCCACGTCGGCGCAGTAGGCCCGGGCATGGCGAACGCCTGCGATGGCCATGTTCAAGGCTTCGGCCCTGGACATGCGGAGCTTGTGCTCCAGGTGGATGTCCGAGGTGGCCAGGAAGGTGTGGATGCGGGGGTGGCGGGCTTCCTTCAAGGCCTCCCAGGCGCGGTCGATGTCCGTGGGCAAGGCGCGACAGAGGCCTGCCACGATGGGGTGCTGAAGGGTCTTCGCGATGGCGCGCACGGCTTCGAAATCGCCGTCGGACGCGACGGGGAAGCCCGCTTCCACCACATCGACGCCCAGGCGTTCCAACTGCAAGGCCAACCGGAGCTTCTCTTCCAGGTTCATGGAACACCCTGGGGATTGCTCTCCATCCCGGAGGGTGGTGTCGAAAATCCGGATATGCGTTGGGACCATGTCCGCCTCCCACGAGAAGACTAGGTCCTGGGTTTGATAATTGAAAATAATATCTTTCAACACCCATATAACATTGACCAGCATTGCTGAGGTTCGATCCGCCGTGGGTTCCGGCCTTGGTGCGTGCGCCAGGTTCTCAGCACCTCCGCAGCTGGCGCCTCATGGACGCAGACCCTTCCGGCTGGGACGTGCCGTTCTCCCACCACGTCTACCTGACCGGGGCGAGTCTGGGTGGTTCGGGGACCTGGTACCTCGCCACCCGGTATCCAGATAGGTTTGCGGCCATCGCGCCCATGAGTGGATTCACGGGCCATATGCAGTACATCGACGAACACTTGGACCGTCTGCTCACCATGCCCATCTGGGCCTTTCACGGAAGCCAGGACACCGTGGTTCCCGTTGAAGAAACGGAGCGCATTGTCCGGAGGCTGAAGGGCAGGAACCCCTACCTACGAAGCACCCTTGACCCCAACCTCGGCCACGAAATCCATTGGAAGGTCTATCCCAATCAGGAGATCTACGGTTGGCTTCTGGGGCACCGACGGGAAGGGAAAGGATCCCTCGGCGAAACGCAAAGATCGCAGTCCTTGGGGCCGAGGCGTGGATCATCCTTCAGCGCACGGAGCTGCCCTATGTGGGTGAGGGTGAGATCCGGAAACGCATCTGTCGCCTGGTCAGGATCTGCGGCGAGGAGGGCGTGGCCCAGGCCAGCCTCGCCCTTCCGAGCATGGGTGGAAAGACCAGCCGTATCAACAGCCTATGGAGCCAATCACTCTGAAGGGGCGGTCCGTGCAGGCAGGTCTTCGCGCACTGTCGACATGGATGAGCCAGGAGATCACCTATAAGAAGGTATACCTCACGCCCGAGCGCGGATGGACCCCTGAGTTCAGCGCAGAGGTTGCAGGAAACGCTACGGTGATTGCAAGGATCTTGCGACCTGCTCAAACCGCCTCAGTAGCCCGCATAGGGTGCCGATTCGCGAACGCAGCCCGTCTACTCCGCGCGCTTGGCCGGGATCTTGGCGCCATTCTGGTGCAGCACGAGGCTCTTGGCCTTGCCTTTTTCATCCAGCTCAAAGACCACCTTGGCCTCCACGGCCTTGAGGAAGAAGGTGGTGGAGGATTCAGCAAAGAGCTCGAACCTGGGCTGTCCGGTGGCCTGAAGGAAGAGAGGCAGCGGCGTGGCGCGGCCCACTTCGCG
>CAZPUI010000084.1:0-12920 GCA_964589695.1 uncultured Solibacteraceae bacterium
ACGCATTGGATGACAGGATCCTCCCATGGTTCCAGGCCCACCCCACCTGGCAGCGGATCCCCGTCATGATGGTGACCACGGATTCGGACCGGGCCCGCATCGTACAGGCCATCCAGGCCGGCGCCGTGAACTATGTCTGCAAGCCCTTCCGCCAGGAGGACCTCCTGGCCAAGATCGCCCACAGCCTTGGACAATCCTTTGAATGAACCCCCGCCCCCCAAATGCCTTTACACCATCCAGGTCCGCAACGAATCCGGAGAGATAAGCCAGCTGGTGCGCCGCTGCCCCTACTTCGGGGCCTGCCAGCAGATGGGGATGGACTGCAGCCAGGTGGAGCTGACTTGACGCCCAGGTTTCGATCGGTTATCGCACAGCCCCTGGCTGAGCCGTTCAGGAGCTCGCAGGTCGCGTCGACACGGGTGGAAAACTGAGACGCGAAGGTCTCAGCGCGGCTTCCAGCCGCAATCAAGAGAATTTTCGCACCCGTTCAGGGCTCCCCTCAGACTGATGGGTGTCCTTGCTTTCTCAGCGCCTCTGCTCAGGGGGCGGCATGGATTCTGTTGGCAACCCTGAAACGTTTCAGGCCCAATCTGGAAGGAGTTCGCCATTCTGCATAATCTCTATCTCCGTTTAGTCGCTGTTGATCGCTGGCAACCGCTTTTTGCTCTCCATTAAACTGCCATCTCTCTTGAAGATCGGCCCCGATTGCGCACAACCGGAAAACGACATGGCCAGCGATGAACAGCGATAAACAGCGATGTTTACTTTTGGCCGGTGCGTTGGCGGTTGGACCTGAACGGCTGCGGTGTTTCTTGGATTCAAATGTGTTCGCTTGGGGTTGGGTTGTGGGAATGAGAAATGATCAGAGATGAAGGGGATAAAACGAAACTTTGTTCAAAAAATAGAATTGGTTCTGCGTGCAAGTTTGCCTCGACAACCCTGTGAGCGCTGAGCTGCCGCGCCACAGAGCTCCTTACACCTTCCAAGAAGTCCCCGTGCTTTCTCCGTGCCCTTCGTGCATAAATAATTTAATCTAAATATTTTATCATGGTGCTGAATTTGGATTCTGTGCGTGAACGCAAGACTCCGCGATCTCATGCACTTCTCCGCGCTCTCCGTGTCTCAGATGACCTATTGGAAGCCCGGGGAACGGATCCATCCTGGCTTCGGTCGCAGGATGGTCCTACCTTGCCCTGGGAGGCCGCGCCATGAAGACCTGGATCCTCTTCGACTGGGGCAACACGCTCATGCGGGTCATGCCCGGGGCGAGCGGGAAGATGAAGGACTGGCGCCAGGTCCAGGAGGTGGACGGGGTGCGGGCCATGCTGCGCTCCCTCCATGGCCACGCGGGGCTGGCCCTGGCCACCAACGCCGAGGACAGCGAGGTGGAGGACATCCGGGCGGCCCTGGCCCGGGTGGAGCTGGACCCCTTCCTCAAGCACATCTTCTGCTTCCGCTCCCTGGGGGCGAAGAAGAGCACACCGGAGTTCTTCCAGTCCGCCCTCACCGCCCTGCACGCCCAGCCGAACCATGTGGTCATGGTGGGGGACGACTGGGCCGAGGATATCCAGGCCGCCCGGGCCGCGGGGCTCTGGGCCGTGTGGTTCAACGAACGCAGCACCGAAACCCGGGTGGCAGAGCATGTCACCACCATCCACCACCTCCAGGCCCTCAAAGGCGTGCTCACGGGCTGGGGCCTAGTGGCCAGGGTGTGACTCTCCAGGAACGACAGCCGGCAGACACATAAGGCTATGGCCTGGAAATGCGGGGCCCGGGCTTGATGAGCCGCCTGGGGCGACATACCGGTTCATTTCGCTCCGAATGCAGCAGTCCTACCTGTTAGCGAGGCAAGCCGCGGTTCCAACTCGGAATGAATGTGATTTCATCAAAAGCATGGATTTTTCAAAACTGATACATTGGACCTAAGTCCCATTCAGACTGCGCGGTCCAGTCCTGAGTTGCTCATTCTGGATTCAAAAAATTTATATCGGATGATAAATTCTCGTTCAGGAGTTCCTATGACCATTTACAACACCCGTGACAAATCCGATGCATCGATGTGGTTCCTTCGGGGTCTTGACGCTGAATTCATGAAACCAGAGGACCACATTGACTATATCGATCCCGTGAGTCCCTGGTCCTGGAAGGAGGCCCGCCTCCGCGCTGGAGAGCAAATGGATCCTGGGTTGCCAATCCCAAGAAAGGTGGTTTTCCTGGACGATCAGCACTACTTCCTGAGTGCCAATTCAGACCAGGCCCATCGAATCTTCGAAGCCCCTGCGGTGCAGGGCAACCAGGAACCTAGGAAACTCGAGTTCCAAGAACTGGCCGACAGTATGTTCCAGGATCTCGCGACCGACGGAAAACACCTCTTCGCCCTGGATCAGGCCGCTCAGGGCATTTGGATGTATACGTTTGATCACGGTGGCACCTCATTCCACCTGCTCGATCCCATTTTCATGGGCCTCCCAGAAGGTGTGGCCCTGGACTCAGGTTCTCGATTCGTGGCATGGTTCGATGAAAACAACCTGAGGGCGTTGGTATGGAAGTCGGACCAGAAGGGGTGCCGTCTGTACTCGGGGCCGCCCAATCAGAAGCTGCAAGCGGTGCCTGGCCCAAGTTGGACCGCCGATGGCAGGGAATTGAACATGCCGAACTTGCGAATCGGCGACGCGATAGTGGCCCACGATCGGCTTTTTTTCAGCCTTACGGATCGAAGCGCGGTAATTGCTGCTGACTTGGAGAAGATCGAATCGCCGGATCCAGGCAAGTCCCTGGAATTGGAGGTGCTGGTCAGTCACCGGACCCAGCCGCCGATCCATGTGCCCAGCAGTCTAGCATTCCATGACATGGACCAAATAAGCCAGCAATTGGAAACAGGCATGGTTGGGAATTTCTCCCCCCTCCTCGCTCGGCGCGTGAGAAAACAGCGACACCTGGTATGTCTGGATCGATACAGCGAAAGAGCTCTAACCATAAATGTTACACCCCTGCGAGATCAGGGACCCAAGGACTCCAAAGACATGGTGCTCCCGCTGCTCGGACACCCCAAGGACTCCACGCCCAAAGCGGATAAGCGGAACCTGCTCACCCTCTCCTTGAAAGGCCAGTGTGTAGTACCCGCCTCCGATGGAGGATTGCTGTTCGGAAACTTGGGGGAATCCGATTGGACCCTTCTAAGGCCTCGAAGCGTGCAACTGCACACATGGCTAGTGAATGTTTTTACCTAGGAAATGCCGTGACATTGGAAACTGCCATCAGCAATTTGGTCCTTGACTTGGAAAGAAGGCCTTGCTGCGCCGATATCCCCAAGGAGGGGCTGCCTTTAGATCGAGCATTTGCATCGACCTGGCCTGAAATGGTGGGGCGCCTGTGCGGGGATCGCAAACGAAACCGCTATGCCCTGGCCTGCCTGCTCATTGGCGAAGCCAATGGCCTACTGAACCAACATGAGCTCTTGCGCCTGATCTACCTCGAGATTCAGTTCGGGATGTATCAGAATGCTCTGGATCTGTGTGAACTTGTGGAATCCGCCTACCTGGACCTTACGGAGCGAAAACGAATACTTCGCCTAAGAGCAAAGGCCTTCCGCCACCTCGGGGACTACGCAAAATCGCGAGAGACTCTCGAAGAGCTTTTGATGATGGACCAGGACCCGCTCTGGTGTGCTCGAATCATGTGCGATCTGGCCAAGGTCAGTCACAACCACGGTTTCCGGGTGGGATACTGTGCAGCCTTGCTTAAGGCATCCATTGGGTTTCTCGATGATCACGATGACCCGACCCAGCGAAAAACCCGCTGGCGATCCGTTTGCCTAGATGCTCTGGCAGATGTGGAACTGGACCGTGCCTTCGCCAATTTTGAGCTCCAGGGCGAAGACCCAGAAGTCCTGAGGGCATTAGGAGATGAAACAGAAACTGGGATTAATCACTTAGAGGAGGCTATTCAATTGTCCCAGGCCGCCGGTTCGCTGGGCAGCCTTCAGCGACAACGAATGCGGTTGTGCTATTACAGTTTTCTTCGCACCCAGGATTCGGAGTCGCGGCGAACCAGGCTGAGGGAATACCTCGGCTACCTCAAACAGATGGACATGGTGAATGACCCCATGGCACGTGGCGTGCGCTTGGGGCAGTATGGGGAAATGTTGGCCCACTTGGGCGATTTTGATGGCGCCAACCGCGAATTTGCTGGCGCCCTCAAATCGGCTAGATGGGTTTCAGATTGGCGCACAGTGACAAAGAACCATCTAAGGGCCGCCACCATGGCTCTGGAACTGAAGGAGCACCGTTACACCTTCGAGCAGCACATTCAATCCGCGGAAGAAGCGCTCAAACTCCTGCGAGGGCAGCATCCAGAGCTCGAATTGCAAATCCAGGATCTCCGTGTGCGCTATCACTTGAAGCAGCGTGGATATACGGAAGCCTTGGCAGCCATTAGGCGGAAGGTCGAGGTGCTTCAGCGACTGGAAGCTAGGGTATTGAATGATTTCCGCGATCATCAGCTCCCTGAGTCGGACTTCTGTCCTGCAGAGAGGCGCATTCTGGGAAAGGAGGTTTGGAGTCAGCTGGGATCGGCACTCGTATTCGATTATCAGGTTGTGTCCAGTCACCTAAAACAAGCCATTAGCACCATGTCCGGTCTGGCACTCCTGGAAGCAAAGGCAGAAGCGAAAAATCTTCAGATACAGATGCTCATGGACTACCAGGAGAGCATGCTGCACCGGTTCAAAAACCTGCTCCAAATCCATTCCGATCAAATCCTTGGTTCCCTTCGTCGCCTGGCCACGACCCGAGGTGACCACACAGAGCTGCAGGCGGTGGATTTCGTGGAGGCGCAGTTGGGTCAGCTGGACCAATGGCGCAAGGAAACAGAGCGCGATCTTAAGTCCCTGCCAGGAAGAGAGCCCAACTGGGTGTCCATGAGGTCAGTCGCGGCTGCCCTCCGGCCATGGGAGGCTGAACTGCCTGGCAGCGAGCTTCAGTTGCAAATACCTTCTGTCGGCAAAGGCCCCGATTTCGAATTGTGGACATTGGAACCCCTACTGCGCCGACACCTGACCAGCCTCGTTGAGAATGCCGCACGCATGGCAGAGCTGCATGCTCACAGTGGTCAAGTGGTGGCCATCGAGGTGGATGTTGAGCCGACCGAAGGACTGACCGGGGTGCTTAAGGTGGTGGACACCGCCGGAAAGTGGGAAGAACTGAAGTTCAACCTGGAGCGGATTTACCGGAGGGAAGGTGGGGTCATGGGCGGTTCGGGTCTCTACTTGGCAGTCCAATATTTCCGGACTTTCGGGGGTCGGCTCACCGCGGAACCGCGGGATGGCGGCAGGACCTGCCTTAGGATAGTAATCCCCAGGGGAAGTCGGATCCGTTTCGCTGGAGGCGAGGCATGATCACGTTCTTGGAGGGACTGCCGAAGACCGGGAAGAGCCATTTCTTGTCCACACTCGGACGGATGCCGGGAGTCCAAGTCTTCGAGACCGATCGCTGGCTGAACGCCTTGGGTTTCCCTCTAGTCCATCCTCCATTGTGCAGTCCGATGGGTTTCCTGGAATCCGGCGAAGGACTGGCAGGATACCTGCGCCACAAAGCCGAAATGGGGCAGCGGATTGCGCGAATGGTCTTAGCCGATCTCGTCGAAGTTCCCCAGGCGGTGATCGCCACGACGCCCTTCATTCAGGCTGGCCTCCTGCCCTCCCTGCATTCGCGGCGAAGGTTCAGGATCTTGAGGGTCGGTGTCTCCCCAAACACCCACTACCGCCGCGTGAAGCTTGCCGCAGGCGTGTCGAGTGAAGGAGCTTGGCAGTTGGTTGGGGCTTTGATCCGAGCCGCGGATCTGTTGAGCTGGGGTGCTCCGTCCTTTCACCTGGATCACCCCCAAGAACGAAATGAACTTTCTATGCAGCTAAAGGCTCCTTCATGAGCCCAGCGCGCTTCCTCATTACCGGGGAACCCAACTGCGGCAAATCCGCCCTGGCGGAGTCCTGGCTGCAATCCTCAGGGATAAAATTGACCTACCTGGCCACACTTCCAACTTATACATGCCACGAATCACGTATTAATCGTCACCGCGCACGAAGGGACCATCAATGGACCACCCTTGAACTCATTGGCCAGCTTGATCGGGACCTCCCCACGCTTGTAGCCCTGTTCCGGCAGAAGGAGCCCTTCCTGCTTGATGGCCTGACCGTGTATTTGGCGAGAAGCTGCTTCCAGCGTCAACAGAAATCTGGCGGCACTCTAAATCCCATCCTATCCGTGTTACGGAGGGAGTTGACCGCCCACCCGGGCCCATGGGGTTTCGTGGATACCGACCCGACGGTGGTCCATGCGGCAGGATTCACAGAACTCGCCCAAATCACCCACCGATGCCACTGCCTCATTCGGTCGGTGGGTGGTGTTGAATACTTTCGATTGAAGAAGGAGAAATGATGTCTACCGTGAGAATCCTATGGGTCGATAACGATGTTCATCTACTGGAATCCACGGTCATCTTAGATCTTAGAACCGAACTCGGAGAACGCGGTCTTCAGGTGGTTATGGAAAAATACCCTTCCATCGGCGGAGTCGACCAGTTCATCAGGCGAAAGGGCCCCTTCGACCTCATCGTACTAGACGTCGAGTTCGACGACCGTACGGGGTTCGATCTCGATGATTACCCAAGCATTGCAGGCTTCGCAACGCCAGTGGTGATCGTCAGCAACCATGTGTTTGACGAGAACGACTATTCAGAAACCTATCGGCCGCAAATCGAGCAGTTCCGAGACATCTCTCTCGGCGCCTTCCCGAAGAATACTGGAGGTGTCAGGAAACTTGCGGCGGTGTTCCTGACCTATCTCCAGTCCCCACCGGTGACCGCCGTGGTGATGTCCGATATCCACCTGGGGCAAACCATTTCCAACGGGAGGGAGTTGGAAACCCGAAGCGCCCCCCTCCTGGCGGATCTTCGGGAGATGGGACTTAAACATCGGCCGAACCACCTCCTCCTGCTGGGAGATCTGGTCACCAAGGGAAGAGTGGAGGATCTGCCCCATGTTCTAGCCCTCATCACTCAGATGCAGGGCGCCTTGGGCCTTCTTTCGAGCCCCGGTTCCCTTCACCTGTGCCCAGGGAACCATGACGCACTCCTGAATGAACCCGAGCCCTGGACTCCAGTTTTCGAACGCACGATCCAGCACCTAGCGATGATGGACCCGCTCCTGAAGGAGCGATATCGCGATCGGATGGGCCGGATTCGAACTTTCCATGAGCAAAAGGACCTCCTCGCCGTCGGGCTTGGGGCCCAACCGGGGGTTCTCTTTGCTTCACTCGCGAGTTCGCACCTGATCCCCGGTCCCTCTGGATCTCGACTTGTGGTCCCAAAGATTGGAGAGGATCAGTTGGCGGACCTAAACGAATGGTTTCTGCAAAGTAATTTCGCGGAGGTTCCCCTAAAGATCGCCCTAATGCACCACCCGGTCTATCCCTCACCCCTGCAGGATGCCGAAGTCGAGGAACCAATTCTGTCGGATTCGGCCCGGGTCTGCCGGAGCCTTCAGGAATCGGGATTCCACCTGCTGTTTACTGGACACAGCCACTACACCTGTACTCACCTGCATGCTATGGCGGCTTTGAACACTCCGGCCCATGCGGCCCAACCCCGCCAGCTGGCCGTGGTTTCCACTGGCACGCTTGGGGGCGATCCGAACACCGCCACGCCTTCTCGGCAGTATGTCCTGCTCAGGATCGGACACGCCGTAGAGGGAATGCGCCAGGTGACACTGACCACGCGAGTCTACAACCCGGATATCCGAAAATTCTGCGATGGAGAGAGTCTTGGGTTTTCGTTGGGGGGCTCGATCTTGCGCAAAGTCGCCAGCATGCAGTTTGGAATCAACTAACTAGACATCTGAATGTCACAACCTTTCCACCACGGTCATCCTGAAGGGTCCAGGTGAGCCATGCAGTCGACCCCCAAATCCCTTCGTCTCCACATCGGCATCTTCGGGCGCCGGAATGTGGGGAAATCCTCGCTCCTCAACGCCATCCTCCGACAGAAGGTGTCCATCGTCAGCGACTTTGCAGGCACCACCACGGACCCGGTGGAGAAGCCCATGGAGCTGCTGCCCCTGGGCCCTGTGCTCTTCGTGGACACCGCGGGCATCGATGATGAAGGCGCCCTGGGGGAGTTGCGCATCGCCAAGACCCAGGCCGTGTTCGAGCGGGTGGACCTGGGCATCCTCGTGACGGATCGGGGCCAGTGGGGCGCCTTCGAGGCCCAGATCCTTCGGGAACTGGAATCCCGCAAGGTGCCGGTGGTGGTGGTGGCCAACAAGGTGGACCAGGGCCTGCCATCACCCGGAAATTTGCCCGCCCTGGCCCATCCTGTGGTGGCCCTGTCGGCCCTGGAGGGCAGCGGCCTGGGGCCCCTGCGGGAGGCCCTCCTGGCCCTGGCCCCCGCGGACCATTTCGACAGCCGCCGCCTGGTGGCCGACCTGGTCCCCCCAGGCGAGGTGGCGGTTCTGGTGGTGCCCATCGACAAGGAGGCACCCAAGGGTCGGCTCATCCTGCCCCAGGTCATGGCCATCCGCGACCTGCTGGATGGGGAGAGCATGGCCATGGTCACCCAGGAACGGGAACTGGCCCGCACCCTGGAGGCCCTCCGTCGCCCTCCCGCCCTTGTGGTGACGGACAGCCAGGCCTTCCTGAAGGTGGCGGCGGATGTGCCCCGGGAGGTGCCCATGACCTCCTTCAGCATCCTCATGGCCCGCTTCCAGGGCAGCCTGGAGGCCCAGGTCCAGGGCACCTTGGCCATCGAGGACCTCAGGGGCGGCGAGCGGGTCCTGGTGGCGGAGACCTGCGGGCATCATCCCATCGGCGAAGACATCGGCCGGGTGAAGATCCCCCGCTGGCTCACCCAGTACGTGGGGGCACCGCTCACCTTTGAACACATCCAGGGCCGGGATTTCCCCCAGGACCTGAGCCCCTACGCCCTGGTGATCCACTGTGGCAACTGCACGGGCAACCGCAGGGAGATGCTCAGCCGCATCCACCGTTGCGGCGAGGCGGGGGTGCCCATCACCAACTACGGCCTGACCATTGCCTACAGCCTGGGTATCTTCGCGCGGGCCCTGGCGCCCTTCCCCCAGGCCCACGCAGCCTGGGTCGCCCGGACACACCCGCGCGATTGACGCCTTACATGTTCAAGAAGTCCACATGGATCATCATCCGGTGGGGGGCCCGGTGCCCACAGTCCTCGGGACGCTCGAACCGCCATAGTTCAATGGCGCTTAAGGCCGCTTTCAGCAGATCAGGGTGACCCTCCACCGGGGTGATCTTGGTCGGAACCCCCTTGGCATCCACTTCCACGGAGACGGTGACGATCCCCACACAGATCTCCTTCGAGCGATGGAATGGACGCACGAAATGGAGAATCCGGGGTTTCCGCAGCCCCGCCCCTGTGCCGTTCCCGAACCCGATTCCGTAGCCCCTGCCCGTGCCCTTGGGAAGCCCATTGCCCCCGGGGGCCACAGGCAGCCCTTTGGCCGCGAGGGGCACGGGCATATCCCCGGGAAGGGGGGGGCCCAGCCTGGGCAGGTCCGCGGGGATCGGGTCCAGGGCGGTGGGAACCACGGTGGCCGTGGCAAGTTCCTGATCGCGGGTCCCCGTACCCAGGGAGTTCCCCCCCGAAGGCCCGGGAGGGAGGACCAGGTCGGGGTACACGGGTTCCGAAGGCGCCACCAGGAGTACCGCCACGGTGCGGCGAGGGGGCGGGGGCTCCGGTACGGGCTTTCGCCTGAGCAGGCCCAGCACCCCAAGAAGACAGAGTGCCTGCAGCGGAAGGGCAAGCAGCCAGACCGATGCTCGAGCCCTGCGCACAGGGGCAGGTTCGAACTGGGGACAGGGTTCCAGGGCTACCGAAGCATCGAACATGGTGATCCGCTCAACCACAAAGGGGGTTCAGGACCTTCAGCACCCTTCGTGCCAGGAGCCCGAGCACCTGCGACCCCAGAACGCATGGCCACAGAGGTTGGGAGGAGGGTCTACCGGTCCAAGCCCTGGATTCTCAGCCACAGGCCGAAGGCCCGCGTTCCACAGAAAACGAAGGGTGGCCAGGAGGAGCAACACACAAATAGTTTTTTAACCACAAAAACACAAAAACCACAAAACGCATTAGGCCATAATTCATTATTTTGGATTTTGATTATAATTATTGCGTTTTTTAACTTTTTTGTGCTTTTGTTCCTTTTGTGTTTTTGTGTTATAATCTCTTAATCCAAAAACACAATGATTACAAATAGAGGCCCTGCAAAACTAAAGAATTTCAATTTAAATTTATTGTGCTATTAATTGTTTTGCCGAATTCCACGTACCCGTTGAACATCGACATCCAGAGTCTGCGGTAGCCCTCGAACCTGTCCCAAGCTCGGTGCGGCTTTTCTGGGCCGTCCTTCTGTGGCATTTCGAAACACGGGCTCGTCCTACCGCAACAGGTCCAACACCAAGTCCGGGTAGCAGCGCACCACTTCGGTTCTGTGGAGGGCGGGCACCGTGATCAGGAAGGAGGGGGTGAGCAGGGTGGCGGTGCAGGTGTGGGGCGTCCCTGCCAGGAAGTCCCGGAGTTCCACAAAGCCCTGGGGGAGTTCCTCGGGCCCCAGGTCCCGGACCCCCTGGGGCCCTTCGAGGCGCAGAAGACCCGCCACCATTTGATGAAGTTCAGTGGGAAGCTCCCCGGTTCGGAAGAGCACCTCTCCCTCCGCCGCCATGCGCTGGCGCGGCTCCAGGGCAAAGCGCTGCTGGAAGTCCCGGAGTTGCCCATCCGCCTGGCGGAGGCGCTGGGCGAACTGCTGGCAGATGGTGCGCGTGAGCCCCGGACAGACCTCGATGATATGGTCGACGTGGTGGGGGGCCAGCCGCAGGACAAAGGTACCTCCCGAACAGCGCACGGAGGCACTCCGGACCTGCTGGCCCAGGTACGCCATTTCCCCCACGATGGCCGGCTGTCCGGCCTCCACCAGGACGCAGGCCAGAATGGTGGGCGGGCTGGTGGCCACCTGTTCCACCACGAAGCCGCCCTGCACCACCACAAAGATGTGCTCGGAGACTTCTTCCTCCCGAATGAGGAACTCTCCATCCCGATAGCGCCAGGCCTCGATGTCCTCGCAGCGCTGCACCAGGGCCTCCAGTTCGGACCCCGGATCAAGGTTCAGCAGGGCCGCCGCAATGCGCTCGGACATGGAGCCTCCAGGATTCCTTGTCCATCGGTTCCTGCTGTTGGTTTTATGATACTTGGCATGACCCCCTGGAGATCCGCCTGCCGAGCAGCCCTGAGTGCCTTCACCGAACCCGACGCCCTCCGCTTCTGGGGAAAGGGCCATGGAGTCGGAGACCAGCTGCGTCCAGTCTTCGACTACCGCTTCGAGCACACCCTGGGCGTGGTCAAGGCGGCCCGTTGGCTGGCCCCTAGGGCGGGGGCCGACCCGCAGGTGGTGGAATGTGCCGCCTGGCTCCACGACTGCCGGAAGCGCCTGAAGGACCCCCTGTCCCATGACCACCATGCCCAGGAGGCCAGCGCCGCCGTGGCAGCCATCCTTCAGGACACCGATTTTCCGGCCGACAAGATCCCTGCCGTGCGTCACGCCATCGAACACCATGTCGGTCTCAAGCTCACCCGTCGCCTGGAGCCCCTGGAAACGGCCTGCCTCTGGGACGCGGACAAGCTGAGCAAGCTGGGTGCCGCCAGTCTGGTGCATTTCCTGGCCATCAGCGGTGCCTTTCAGCCCCTCACCACCCAGGACACCCTGGCCCGGGGCGAGGCCTGGCTGGACCTGGCCCGGGGCATCGCCGCCAGCATGAACACCGAACCCGCCCGGGTGGAAGCGGCGGAGCGGCTGCACTTCATCGAGCGCCACTACCACCAGCTCCGGCGGGAGTGGGCGGATTCAGAACTGGACGAGGCACCCCCATGCTGACCTTCCTGGACATCGCCCAGGGCTTCCAGCTCGCCCTCAAGGCCGTGACCATGTACACGGCCCAGCACCCCCGATCCCAGCAGGCCATCGAAGGGCTGGCCTCCCACCTCGCCACCTGGATGGTGGACAAGCCCACGGTGCGCCTGGTGGCCACGGCGGGCAAAGTCTTCGTGGATGGCAATCCCATCGAAGGGCACAACCTCCATGTCACCGCCCTGGGTCGCCAGATGGGGGACCGCCTCATCTCGGGTTTGGTCATTCGGACGGGCGTGACCTCTGAAGAGCTCCTGAACCTCATCAACCTGCTCATCCTCAAGCCCGCCAAGCTGGAGGAGCTGGGGGGGGCGGCCAAGCGCTTCGACGAGCTCAACTTCACCCACATCTCCCTGACCCAGACCCAGTACAAGGAGATCGCCGACGGGGAGGGCGACGGCGAGGGTGAGGGCAAGGTGGGCGCAGGGGAGAGACACGGGGAGGGTGCCCCCAAGGCCAAGGAGGGGAAGGACCCCCTGGACTTGCTCCTGGCCACCTCCCTTGGACCGGGCGACCCAGGGGGGCTCGCCCAGAAATGGCAGGAGGTCCTGGCCTCCACCCTGGTGGAACCGGGCCTGGATGGCGCCCTGGGAGGCCCCCTGCTCTTCCAGGGCCGCCCCTGGACCCCCGCCTTCCCAGGCGCCCTGCCCCCGGCGGACCTGAGCGGCCTGGGAACCTTCGCCCAGGGTCTGGGCTGGGGCGCCACCCTGCCCTCGGGTCCCCACCTCGAGTCCTTCCGGCAGGGGGCCCTGGCCATGATGGGCGAGCAGCAGCTCTCCCTTCTCGCTGGCATGCCCACCCTGTCCGCCCTGCCCGCGGGACTGCGCCTGACCTTCCAGTCCGTGGCCCCGGAGCTCTTCGCCAACGCCACCTGCCGCCTCATGGACCAGGGGGGGGCCTGGGCCGGCCTGCGGGCCGCCCTCTACGACCTGAT
>CAZPUI010000085.1:0-12463 GCA_964589695.1 uncultured Solibacteraceae bacterium
CCCGGTGGCCGTGAGCACCGCCCTGGGCACCGCCGCCCGGGCGGGGCTCCTGGTGCGGAATGCCGCGGGCCTCGAAAGTCTCGGGAGGGTGACGGACCTGGTGCTGGACAAGACGGGGACCCTCACGGAGGGGCGCCCCCGGGTCCAGGAGATCCTGTCCCTGGAGACGGGCACCACCTTCGAACTCCTTCGACTGGCGGGTGCCCTGGAACGGGGCAGCGAGCACCCCCTCGCCCTGGGGATCCTGGAGGCGGCCAAGGGCCTGGAGCTGCCCAAGGTGGAGGACTTCCGCACCCACCCTGGGGGCGGGGTGAGTGGCGTGGTGGAAGGCCGCACCTTGCGCCTGGGCAGTTCCACCTTCCTGGACACACCCTTCCCGGGGGTGCCCGCCCGGGCCACCGCCGTGGGGCTCCAGGAGGGGCACCTTCTCCTGGGGATCCTGGTGCTGGCGGACCGTCCCAGGGCCGAGGCCGCCACCTTTGTGAAAAACCTGCAGCAGGACGGCCTGGTGCTCCATCTGGCCTCTGGCGATCGGCCTGAAGCGGCCCAGGTCCTGGCCCATCAGCTGGGCATCCCCTTCGTGCAGGGCGGCATGAGCCCCAAGGACAAGCGGACGTACATCCAGGACCTGCAGGCCAAGGGCCGTGTGGTGGCCTTCGCCGGAGATGGGATCAACGATGCCCCGGCCCTGGCCCAAGCCGATGCCGGCATCAGCCTTCCTGGCTTGGAAGCCACCCAGGTGGCTGCCCCCCTGAACCTCCTTCGCGAAGGGCTGGAACCCCTTCACCACGCCATTCTTCTGGCCCGCCGCGCCCGGATTATCGTCCGGGAAAACCTGGGGTGGGCCTTTGGCTACAACCTGATCCTCATCCCCCTGGCGGGCTTCAACCTCCTGGACCGTTTCGGCGGGCCGGCCCTGGCGGGGGCGGCCATGGGCCTGAGCTCCCTCACCGTGGTGCTGAACGCCCTGCGCCTGCGGAGGATCTGAACTCACAAAGGGCGTAGCATTGCCCGATGCGGGGACTGTCCGCCCCGCCCCCGGAGGTTCCTGTGATTCCCCTCCTCGCCCTTGGTCTCCTATGCCTCGCCCAACCGAGCGAAGCCGCCTCCCAGTCCAGAACCGCTGTCAAACTCAAGGGTCTCCTGGGCCACAAGGAGACCACTACCAACCCGCAGCCCCCACAGGACCCCGCCCAGGCCAAGCCCCCCTTGATCAAACCGGACTGGGTGGACGCCACGCCTGATCTTCCGGGCCGAATGTACGCCGTGGGCGTGGCGGACCTGGGCACGAGCGAGGCCCAGAGCCTGGCCCGGGCCGGGGACCGGGCCAAAGTCGAGGTGGTGGCGCGCCTTCGGGCCACCGTCAAGGGTCAGACGGTGATGTCCACCAAGAGCGTGGTCACCCAGAGTACGGGCCAGAAAGCCTCGGCCAGCAGCGAGAAGACCTTCCGGGATGATGTGGCGGTCACCGCCCAGGCGGAGGACCTGCCGGGCCTCACGGTGGAAAAGACCTTCCTCGATGCCCCGGGCCGAACCGCCTATGCCCTGGCCTACCTGGACACGGCCCAGGCCCAGCAGTCCCTGGGTGCCCGCCTCCGGACCCTGAAGGAGGTGCGGGTGAAGGCCGAGCGGGAAACCACCCGCAAGGCCCGATGGCGCCTGCGCAAGGCCATGACGGACCTGGACCAGCTGGATGGGCAGGCCGCCATGCTGGCCCCCATCGGCCTTCCCGAAGCCATCCGGGACGCCATCCAGACGGAGAAGGATGCCACGGAACGCCGCCTCAGCAAGCTGGAGAGCCTGGAACTGCCCCCCCTGGACATGTCCAAGATGAGTGCCGCCGTGCGCACCAACATCGACCTTCCCCCCGCCCTGGCCGACTGGCTGGACGTCCAGATCAAGCAGGCCGGTCTGAAACGGAGGGACGCGGGTGCTGACTTCATTCTTGAACTCACCTTCCAGGGCGGAAGCAAGGGCCACGAATTCATCTTCAGCGAACCCCAGTTCATCGGTGGCATCCTCTACCGCCTGGAAGCCAAGGCCACCCTCAAGGACACCCAGGGCGTGATCCTCGGCCGCGTGGCCCCCATCAGCCTCACCCAGGACGACACCGCCAAGGGCATGATGGAGGAGTTCCAGCGCATTTTCCTGCGCAGGTGGCGGATGCTGGCGGAGCAGTTGAGGGCGGAGCTGGAATAACTCAAAAATCGCTGCGCGATTTTTGATGGGGGAGGATGCTGGACGAATAATCGCCTCAGCATCACGCCACCACCAAACGGAGACGCTCCCTGGCGACTTGGACCCTGGCGCGCATGCCCCAGGCGAACTCAAGCCGGTCCGTTTCAATGCCATCCCCGAAGATCACGCCCCCTTCGTTCATCTCGGAATCGACCTCCACCCACTCCGGAGTGTCGAGGATAGACTCCGTGAGCGTTCGCTGGGTTCGAGGGCTGGGCCAGGCCTCTCGTACGAGGAGCACGAGGGTCGATGCCTCGGGTGCGGGCAGGACCCATCTGGCATCGCGATCCAGGCAAATGGATTTCGCCCATCCCGTGGCGCCCGTCCCCGTGGCCACAATCACCCCAGAGGAACACTGCCGCTCCCTTCGGTTGCCAACTCCGATCAAATACCGCGCGGACTGATGGGAGGCGTGCCCAACAAATATTTCATTCAAGGCCAAGAGCCGCTGCCCGTCATCCAGGCGGGCCTCCACCATGGTGCGTTCGGTGGTCCTGGTACGGCCTTGCCATGCATCCTGCAGCAGGTCCGCTGAGGCCGACGGTGGATGGGCGACCAGAATCCCCCCCACCTGGGAAGGGTCGGGGTTGATCCCCACCACCTGCTGGCCATCGAGATACTTCGCCACATTGGCCACAAGCCCATCCGGCCCCAGCACAAGGATCAGGTCCTCGGGGTGGAATACGAATCCGGCGAGTTCGGAGCGATCGATCCTTCCGCGCCTCCACCGGGTCGGGATTCCCTGCAGGACCTCCTGCAAGGCCCTATGAAAGCGCCGATGGCACGCTTCGATTTCCTCAATACACCGGCCTCTGGACTGGAGAAAGAACCTGGCCTGATCGCGCGTGCCGTGTCGGACCAGAAGTTCGTCCAGTTCCGTGGATCGGGTCACCAGGATCACCCGTGGGTTTCCGCCGCTGGTCACCTTAACCTCGACCAGCCTGCAGCCTGTGGGTGCCAGCCTCCAGCAAGTTGATCAGGGCAGGCCCCAAAGGTTCCGAGCCAAGGTTGAGATGGTCGATCCGCGTCAGCTTGCCCGCCACCTCCTTCAGCGCAAGCCCCATCATGATGGCGGGGGGAATGGCCGTCTGAGCTTCCATGCGCCTGCATTCCGCCTCCACCTTGGCACCCTCGACGGCCCTGATCCCTTCAGCCTCAGCCGTGGCCCTGAGGCGCTCAGCGTTTGCCATGGTTTCTGCCCTTTGACCCAGATCATGCAACTCGGCCATCAGGGCAATCCGCTGAGCCTCTGCCTTTTCCTGAGCGTTGAGGCGCTCGTTTTGCCCCTGTTGTCCGATGAGGAACTCCTCGCGCCTGGCAAGCTCGATCCGGCTCTGGAGCTCGTTTTCCTGAATGGCCCGCTCCTTCTCCACCGCCATGGCGCGTCGACCGAAGGCCGCTTCATCGGCCTCCTGTTTGATCCTCTCCCGCATGGGGGCCTCCAAGGCCTTCTCCAGGTCTGGACAAGGTTTGAGGGAGCCGATTCGAACCCCAAGAATACTGAGCCCCATGGCCTTCAGTTGGGGGTCGGCCTGGAGCCCCAGTTCCACGAGCTCCCGGATGCGCCCCTGACAGTCCGCCAGGATCTGCCGAATGGGGGTCCGGGCCAGGAACTCCGTCGCGTGCTGGTGGGCAAGCCGCGACACGATCTGGGCAATCTTCTCAAGGGGTTGGCGCAGGAAGGTCCCCGTTCTCGGATTGACCGTAAAATCCACGGTTTCCGCCAGACGGGAAGCCTCAACGACACGATAGTTCAGCAGTCCCTGAACCGTGACCTCCTGGAAATCGGCACTCCTTCCATGAACAACCAGGGTCACCTCCTGGTCGTCCATGGGTATCTCCGCAACGCTCTCCTTCAGGGGGAGAAACCAGAACGCCAGCCCACGGCCGGCCCGCTTCACCACCGTCCCCCGATAGTGGAGGACACAGGAACTCGCATCCACGCGTACGTGGCTCAGGAAGGGGAAGCGACGAATTTCAGCCATGGCGAACCTCCTCGGCCACAGGCGCAGCCGGTCCACAAGCCCCCTCGCATCAGGAGGGGACGAATTCAGGATTGGCCTCCCCCCTGGCACATTGGAATGCCGTGGGTGGTCGGGCACAACTTAGATGCCTTTAACATATATACCGCAAGCATCTTTGTCAACCCCTCGACCCAAAGCCAGGTTTGCTCCAAAACCCGTCCTTCGCGGGCACGGGGCGACCCACCAGCCAAACCCGAGAGGTACCCGCTTCGCGAGCGGAAGCAGCGAAATGCCCCCCATTTGAAACACCAGGGGCCCGCCAAGGCGGGCCCCCTTTTCAGAATCGCGCAGCGATTCTGAACAAACTACTTCTTGTGTCCCTTGCCTTTCCCTTTGCCTTTTCCGTGGCCCTCCTCCGGGGCAGGTCCGCCCTGCAGCCGGAAGTCGCCGCGCTTGAGGGCATGGAAGGCCGGGCTTCCGGGTTTGATGCCAAGCTCTTTGGCCATGGCACCCCACCCCTTCTTCCCGTGGGTGCGGTAGACGCGAAGCACCTGGTCATGGGGCACCTGGGCCAGGCGGCCCAGCTGGAAGACCATGAAGGCATCCGCCGGATCCCTCACCGTGGAGAGCACGGCCTGGACCTGGGCGGGCCCCACCTGGAACTGGGTGGCAATGCGGGCGGAGAACCCGTTCTGGTCCAGCCGGGCCTGGATGTTGAGGTTCTTGAGGAGTGTGTCCAGATCACCCGCCGCCACAGGCAGGACCAGCAGGGCAGAAAGAAGGATGGTGCGCATGGGACCTCCCGGAGGGTCCCAGTGTCAGCTCCAGTGCGCCCGTGATCAATAGACCAGGGGCCCGGCATTCAGAATCGCGCAGCGATTCTGAAGTCAGTTCTTCTCCTTGGGCGCAGTGGGCTTGGACGGCAGCCCGGGTCCCACCTTGGCCTTGGGTAATTCCTCAGCCTCCAGGGGAATGGGTCGACTCTGCTTGCCATCCCAACGAAGGGCTTTCCATGGAAACTCACCTTTGCTGGAATCCAGTTCGAAATATTCGCGGGTGGTGAGGTCCATGCGGTAGGCGCGAACCACATGTTGCGGCGACGCTCCTTCCGACCCTTGTGAACCCGACGTGGGCTTAGGATATCGCCCCACAAACACCACACTGTCATCCGCGGGCAGCAACTGGGTGCATACCTCAGAGGCAAACAGGTGACCGACAAACAGGTTGCCGTCGTGCAGTTTCATTTGCTCAAGCACCATGTCGCGACTGAGCGGTTCCCAAGGCGTTTTCAGGGACCGTATGGTTCCGGTCTTGATGGAGATCTGAAGCAGGTGACCCGTCACCCCAAAGTAGACGATCAGGGAGTCGTCCACCCGCGTGGCGAGACAGGAAAGCCACAGCAGTTCCGGTTGAAGCTGGTGGGGACCTGGGAGCCTCTTGTGCTTCTCGGGGTAGGGCCACGGCTCCAGGTTGGTCCAGGTCTTGGTTTTACATGACCACCGAGCCGTAAGACAGCTTTCATCAGGTTTCTTCTTCGAAAAAACCCCCACACACAGCAGGTTCTCCTCCGCATCGACCTCGAACAGCGTGATCTCGCGCTCCGTGGACACAAGGTTCTTCCATTGATCCGAGGCTTCATCGAAACACTGGATGTGCGACCACCGGCGTCCGGCCTTCATCGTTTGCAGCAAACGGTAGAAACGCCCCTCCCTCACCAGGACAAGGTCCTTCTCGCCCGAGGCAGGAACCTTGACCCTGGGCCCAGGCAGGGGCTTGCCACTCAACACATCGTACTTCCGCAGTTCTCCCCCGTGGAGCACCGTGAGCACATTGTCTTGCACATGCTGGCGCGCGATCACCTGCGGGCAGGTGCGATGTCCCACCCCCTTCTGGGCCAGGACAGAGGTCCCAAACAGAACCATCACCAAAGCCGTTCCAAAGGCGGAAAACATGTTTCCTTCACCTCCATGACCCCCATCTTGGCAGGAGTTCCTCCAAACGGAGCCTTTGCCCTGGACAATCAGCTCCATTGGAGGGCGGCCCACGGCATGCTTGGATCATGCGGTTGACGCGAATCACCGCAGGCCTGTGGGCCCCCTTCACCCTTCGTGTGACCTTTTCGGGTCGCACCTGGCTCCGGTTACTCAAATACCTTGGTGCGAAACGGTCCCTTCATGCGCACCCGGTAAGGTGGGCGGGTGCCGGGGAGCTCGAAAAGCACATCCACCAGCCCCTGGACCTCCCAGCCACTCCCCGGCTCGAGACGCTGCAGGGTCAGGCTCTGACGCAGGGTTTTCATGGGCAAAGGCCCATCACCGAAAATCGGATGGTCCCAGGCCATGGCGCGAAACCGGTTCCCTTCCATTTCGATCACAAAACATGCCACACCCGCAGGGGAACTATCCTGAAAGTACAGAACCAACGAACCGTTTGGAAGTCGCCTTGCGGAGCAGTTTCGAAGGGTGTGAAGGGCTTGGTGGTTCGTCAGCAAGCGTGCCGTATGCCGGAAGAAGGCGAGCCCATCTGCTTGGTCGCCACCGTCGATGCGCCCGTCCTCCCTGAGGAAATGCGGGGAGACAAAACTCCAAGCAGACTCTTCAACAAAGAAGGGGTGCTGTAGGTCTTCGTTCACCCTTAAACGCGCCCAGGCAGGGCGCTGCAGGATGGCCCATTGCGCAGGATCGGGCCACTCCCGGCACCAGTAGCGCATGGAAACAGCCGAGAGTTTTGGAAGTCCGGCTGGCTCCTGAGCCAGAAGGGCAGAATAGCCCCCAAGCAGGACCCACCCCGAGCCCCGTAGACCGGCCCACCAGCTCCGCGCCCAGGAGACCCACACCCCATTCAAGTGGCCCCTGTCCCTAAACATGGTGTTCCTCCAGAGGTGTGGGATGCGCAGTAATGAAGGCATTCAGGGCATCCAGCCATCCCGCGGCATGCACGGAACGACCTCCCACCCATCCCCCAACACCAGGGGCCCGCCAAAGCGGGCCCCCAATTCAGAATCGCGCAGCGATTCTGACCGTACTATTCCATCACCACCCAGACCTTCCGCCCTTCCTTGACGCCCTGGACGAGGGCCATCATGGCTTCGGAAATCTGCTTGCCCTTGGAGGAGCCGTCCCGGAGGTCCACCACGGTCACGGCTTCGCCTTCGGAGGCGGGCAGGCCCACGCTGCGGGGATATTCCCGGCTCGAACGATTCAGGTCCGTGCGGGAAGGGGGATCGGGGATCACGAAGTTGGTGCCCTTCTCCAGGGCCTCGTGGCTGATCCGGAAGAGGGCGGCCAGGGCCACCATGGCGGAGCCACTGGGTTTGATCTTGTCCCGCTCCCAGAAGGAGATGGAAGCCTGGTCCACTCGGAGGGCATCGGCCATTTCTTCCTGGGACCAGCGCCACATGATGCGGATGGCCTTGATGCGCTCACCGAGCGTCGTGGTCGGCAGCGGGCCTTCAAAGGCAGAGTCGTAACGTTTCACTTAGGACCTCCTGGGGTGGCGGGGCGACCTTCAGGCCGCCAGAGGACAATGGGGGGGAGAGACAACCCACCGACAACCTGTATCGACGGATTGGAGGAATGCTTGAATTCGTTCATGGCGATCATTGTTGGCAGGATACCCGCTCGCATGAATTTTCAGAACCCGTTTGGCCTAACCTACAGGACAAGTCAAATCGATCGTCCAGAACTCATATAAGGATATTTCGGGGGTAGCATCAAGAAAAAACTGGCTTTCAAGATTATGAAGTCAAGAAAAGCCGGGAAAAAATTGCATGGCTATACGCGCCATAAGTATTGGAATCCGCCCGAGCCATGGATCGCTCACAGGGTCAAGGCTTCAAAATCTCCAAGAAAAACAGCAATAATCATACTTCGCGCCCGATGCCATGGGTGATGGCCTGGTGGTCGAAGCACCGCAGGGCCAGCCCCCGGAAGGCCTCGGTGTGGCCCCAATCCTGGGCGCCATCCTTCCATAGCTTGTAGTGGATCAGTTCGTGTTCCAGGATGCGCTGGAGCACGGCCTCCGGATCCCGACAAAGACAACCGCAGACCTGCAGGGGCCAGGGCCAGTCCCGTCGCCGGATCAAGGGGATGGAAAGCCGGATCTCGGGCTGCCACACGCCCCGCCGGTCCTTCTCCACCACGAACAGTCCCGCAGCTCGGGCGAGCCGCGGGGACCAGACCACCGGGGGTGCAGGAAGCCCCCACCCCGCCGCGTCCAGGATGACCTGGGCCCGCTGGCGCAGGGTGTGCACAGGTCTAACCCTCGTGCTCCAATCCTGGAAGCAGGGTCGTTTCCACCTTCACCCACTCCCCATCCACCAGGAGGGTACTGGTGGAGGAGGGTTGCCCCATGGAAAGGGTGCGCACAGCCTTGATGGGGGCCTGGAGTTCCTGGGGCACGGTTTCGAAGAACATGACGCCCGCCTTGTAGGCCTGGGGCTGCTCAGCCTGGATCTTGAGCTCCCGAAGCTGCTTGGGTTCCACGGGGCTGGGGGCGTTGGTCATGAGACAGCGGGCCTGGGCCGTCTTGGGGAAGGCGATAACCTCGCGAATGTTGTCCACCCCGGCCAGGAGCATGACCAGGCGGTCCAGCCCCAGGGCCAGGCCACCATGGGGCGGGGCGCCGTAGGACAGGGCGTTGAGGAGATGACCGAACTTGGCCCGAGCCTCCTCCTCGCCGATGCCGATGGCCCTGAACATGCGGGACTGGGTCTCGGCATCGTGGATGCGGATGGAGCCACCGCCCACTTCGTAGCCATTGAGCACCAGGTCATAGGCCACGGCCCGGCAGGCCCCGGGATTGGTCTCCAGGAGGTCAAGGTCTTCGGCGTGGGGGCTGGTGAAGGGATGGTGGCAGGCCACGAAGCGCTGGCCCTCGTCATCCCACTGCAGCAGCGGGAAGTCCACCACCCACAGGAAGGCGAAGGCGGAAAGGTCGATCTGGCCCAGGGTCTTGGCCACCCGCACCCGCAGGTCCCCCAGCACCTTGGAGGTCTGGTCGTCGGTGCCCACGGCAAACAAGGCCAGCCCTTCGCCCTGGGCCTGGAACAGGGTCCGAAGCTGGGTTTCAAGGTCGGGGGTGATGAATTTCTTGAAGGAACTGCTGAGGCCATCCTTCCCCCACTTGAGGTAGGGCAGGCCTCCCGCCCCCAGGTGCTTGGCCACGTCCTGGAGCTCGTCCAGCTGCTTGCGGGAGGTGGCCCCCGCCTGTTCCCCGGGGAAGAAGAGGGCCCGAACCCGACGCTGTCCGTGGCTGTCCGAGGCGGCCCGGAAGAGGTTGAACTCGCTCTGGGCAAAGAGGGGCGTGGCGTCCTGGATGCGCAGGGTGCAGCGCAGGTCGGGCTTGTCCGAACCGTACAATTCCATGGCATCCCGGAAGGGCAGGCGCAGGAAGGGCGCCGTGGCGGTCTGGCCCACCAGGGGCACAAGTTCCACCATCAGGCCTTCGATGACGCTCTGGACGTCCTCCTGGCGCACGAAGCTCATCTCCACGTCGATCTGGGTGAATTCCGGCTGGCGGTCCGCCCGCAGGTCCTCGTCCCGGAAGCACCGGCAGATCTGGATGTAGCGCTCGAAACCCGAGACCTGGAGGAGCTGCTTGAAGAGCTGGGGGCTCTGGGGCAGGGCGAAGAATTCCCCGGGGTGGACGCGGCTGGGGACGAGGTAGTCCCGGGCCCCCTCCGGAGAGGAATTGGTGAGGATGGGGGTCTCGAAGTCGATGAACTCGTGTCTGCGGAAATAGTTCCGCACGATGTTGGCGGTCTCGCTCCGCAGGATCATGTTGCGCTGAAGGCTGGGTCGGCGCAGGTCCAGGAAGCGGTATTTCAGACGCAGGTCCTCGTTGGCCTCCTGGCCATCGTCCACGGGCAGGGGCGGGGTCTGGGCCGTGTTGAGCACCCGCAGATCCAGGAGGCGCACTTCCACGTCTCCCGTGGGCATGTTGGGATTCTTGGCCTCCCGCTCGGCCACCACGCCCTCGGCGGCGAGGACGAACTCGCTGCGCACGGCCTTCAGTTTGGCCAGCAGCTCCGGGGTTGCCGTCTCTTCGTTGGCCACCAGCTGCACCAGGCCCCAGCGGTCCCGGAGGTCGAGGAAGATAAGGGAGCCCAGGTTGCGCACCCGCTTGCACCAGCCCAGCAGTCGGACCTGCTGACCGACATGGGTGATCCTGAGGTCGCCATTACGATGGGAACGGGTGAAGTCGCCGAGTCGATCGAGTCTCATAGCCTTTCAGGATCGCAGGGGGTCCCCATGGGCTCAAGGGTTGGGGGGCAATATCCCACCAGGGGGATCCCCAGGCCGCGCCCATCCCTTGCCCACCTCGTGGGGGTCAAAGGAGAAAACCGCACGCGCAGCGGGCAGGCAGTTCCCCCTTGCATGGCAGTCGCCCACCCCTGCGTGCCCCCCGCATCGAACCCAGGCAAAACCTGGCCCATGGTTCTGGTCTGGTTTTTGCGAATGGCCCCGCACCGCAGATCCTTGCGGGCACCTCGTCCCTACCCCCCACTCGCAAAGGGAATACCATTAGCGATGGGTTTCGCCCCAGGAGGCACCATGGCCATGGATGTCAACTCCAACCTCACCGCCGTCGAGGCCTTGAAGACCGTGCGGACCCAGCCCAAGGCCGCCGGGGCCCCTGCCGCCCCCACCGCCAAGTCCCTTCCCCAGGAAGAGGCGGCCACCGTGGCCCTCAGCCGGGGTGAACGTCCCCCCGTGCCCGAGGCCCTCATCCGCGATGCGGACACCGCGGAGGCCGCCGTCAGTGAGACCCTGGCCCTCCTGGCCCAGCAGGGCCCCGGCGCCACGCCCCTCAAAGGCGGCCCCAGCCTTCAGATGGTGATGGACCTGTTGCGGTAGCGGCTGTGCTGAGCGGCGTGTGGGATGAACCCCATCCCCCTGCGGCGTTCGACTTGTGGGATCCCGCGACTGACCTCCTGCCGTCGACCCGGTTAGTTCAGGACAGCTAACGCAGCACGCGGCCCGGCCCAGGGCCGCACGGCTCAAGGCTGCATGGGTCGCGAAGGTGGGGCGCTCCTTGATCTCGGGCCCAGCCTGGCGGTCAAAGGGTTCCGCCAGAACGGCGGAGTCCTTGCCGGGTTGGCCCTGGACGTGGGTTCGCAACGCCTTCAGGAAGTCCCAGAACTTGGCCAGACCCAACTGGCCCGTGGCGGGTCCGTGGCCCCACCCCAGGATGGAGGAGCTGCATCTCCTGCCCACCGAGCCGCAGGCTGCCCCGCACGAGCTGGGTTCGGTCGGGGGTCCCCAGGACAGCAGGGGCGATGGGACGCATGGCAAAACACCGGGCGGTTCCACCTCTGGACCACCACCCCTCAACCTCGGGAAACCTCATAGAGATTTCCCTGCACCCAGGGTTGGCGCAGTTCTATCTGCTCAGCGCGGCGGCTGTACCTCGCGTGCGAGTTACGGCCTCGGCCGCGCTGAGCAGGAGGCCATCCAAACGTTGCTTGCGACCCTCGTCTTGCGAGGCGAGAATCTTGCACATGCAAGATTGCCTCGATGATGAATCCGAGAGCCTGATCCTCCTCTTCGCCAGCGCCAGCCGCACCCTGCTGCAGGCCCTGAGCCGACGCCTGCAACGCCTGGACCTGACGCCCTCTGCCTATTGGATCGTGAAGGCCCTCTTCAAGACCCCAGGCCTGAGCATCCATGACCTGGCGGAACTCACGGGCACGGATGATCCAGGGGCCAGCCGTCTGGTGGAGCGCCTGCGTCGCCGAGGCATCCTGGAGGTGGGGAATGACCCGTCCCATGGGCGCCGCAAAAGGGTCACCCTCACGGAACCAGGGCTCCAACTGGCTGCCCAGGCCTGCCACCTGGGGCGCCAGTTCCGGCAGGACCTCGAGCAGGCCCTCCCGGAGGAGGACAAGCGCCGCCTCCGAAGCACCCTGGAAACCCTCACCGTCCTGGCCCAGACCCAGACCTGAATCCCACTCGCCACCCCCCCCTTCGCTTCCCCCGAGCCCCCGTACCCCCCCAACCCGAAACCACCCTGGCACCCCCCCCCTGCACCCGGCCCAGCATTTCCGGCGGGGTGCGGGCCTGCAGCAGGGTGCCGCGATGGACCACGCTGACGTTGTCCAGGGCGCCGCCCAGGGCCAGGAGCGCCAGGGACAGGCCGAAGCCCCGGGACAGGGCGAAGCCGATCCAGGTGAGGCCGAACCCGGCCACGCAGGCCAGCAGCACCAGGCCGGCCCGGTCCCGGGGGGGATGATGGGCCATCCACAGGCCCACGAGCACCGA
>CAZPUI010000085.1:12473-12894 GCA_964589695.1 uncultured Solibacteraceae bacterium
TCCCACCCGCCACCCCCACTTTGGATTCCCCATGACCCCCGTACCCCCCGAAACCGAAACCACCCTTGAACCCACCCCATGGATCCGGCGTCCCTGGGCGATCGTCTCGGGCCTGGCCCTGCTCCTCGTGTCCGCCCTGGTGGTCCAGAACTGCCGCACGGCCGCCCAGGCCAAAGCCGAGGGGGGACGCAACCGCCCCGTGCCGGTGCTCACCACCACGGCCCGCAAGGGAGACCTGGAGGTGACCCTCTCCAGCCTGGGCACGGTGACTTCCCTCAATGCCGCCACCGTCCGAAGCCGGGTGGACGGCCAGCTCATGAAGGTGCATTTCACGGAGGGGCAGTTCGTGCCCGCAGGTTTCCTCCTGGCGGAAATCGACCCCCGCCCCTACCAGGTCCAACTCATGCAGGCCGAAGGTCAG
>CAZPUI010000086.1:0-12884 GCA_964589695.1 uncultured Solibacteraceae bacterium
TCCACCTCGCCGGGGCGGCCTTTTCCCACATTGCAGAACCCGCAGTGGCGGGTGCAAACCTCCCCCAGGAGCATGAAGGTGGCGGTGCGGTGAAGGCCCCAGCACTCGTGCTGGTTGGGACACCGGGCCTCCTCGCAAACCGTGACCAGGCGCTTGCTGCGCACCAGACGCTCCACCTCCGCCGTGACCTCGGCGGCGGGGACCTTGATCTTCAGCCAGGGGGGACGGGGACCAGGAAGGACAGGGGGGCGGGCCATGGGGCTCCCAGGTGAGGGGTGCATGAAATATCTCGGGAATTTACAATTTTGACAGGGTAAGGAACATTGACAAACAGTGTCACACCGAGGATGCTTCCGGCACACCTTGCCCGACCCACCTAGGATTCCGGAGGCACCATGGCCGTCACCATCCACACTGAAGGACTCGTGGACAAGGACCGCCTGCGTCAGACCCTGCTCCTGATTCGGGAGGCCGGAGAGAAGGGAATCACCAAGGTCCAGCTGGCCAAAAAGCTGGGCAATGTCAGCTCCCGCACGGTGGATCGGGCCGTCATGCTCCTGGAGGAGCAGGGGGCCAAGATCGGCAAGCCTCGGCTGGGGCACCCCGCGGTCATCCACTTCACCCTGCTGAAGGGCCCCACCTGGGACGAGAGCGTCTCAGGGGATGCCCGGCTGGCCCTGCGCTTGGCAGGTCTGATGTTGGCCCATGGCGGAACGGTGCTGTGGAAGGGGAAGCAGGAGGTGCTGGAGCGACTGGCGGGTTCCTCCCTGTCCACCCGGGACCGTGCGGTGTTTGGCGAGCTGGCCCAGGCGGTGGTGGAACATTCCGGGGAGGTGCCCCAGGACATTCTGGAACCCCTGCTGAGGGCGCTTCAGGGCTCCAAGTCCTTGGAGCTGGAGGTCCTCCCCGGGCGAGGCAAGGCCCAGCGCCTGGAGGTGGTGCCCCACGCCCTGGTGCACGATGTCTTCACCGGCGGCGCGCTGCTGGTGGCCTGGGAGTCCGCCAAGGCGCGGATCCAGTACCTTCGCCTTGGTCGCATCCAGAAGGCCAAGGTCCTGCGCCAGACCCGCGTGCCGGACCCGGATCTGCTGGCCCGGGTTACGGCCACCCAGGTGGGGGGCTTGGCCGGGGAGGATGCCCCCTTCGAGGTGGTGGTTCAGGTGGAGGGGGAGGTCACGGTCATGGGCCTGAAGGAGGCCCCCCCAGCCCTGCCGGGCTTCCGCTGCACCCTGGCCCGGGACGGCAAGTCCGCCCGGGTGACCTTCCAGGCCAGCCATTCCACCGGTGCCCTCCGCTGGGTGCTCCAGTTCGGCGCCCAGGCGGAGATCCTGGAACCCGCCTGGCTCCGGAGCGAAGCCAAAGTCCAGCTGGAGACGGCCTGCAAACGGTACAAGCGGGGCTCTCGCTCGGAGGCCCCCCGGTCATGAGGGTCACCTTTGAACTCAATGGAACCCGTCGTTCGGTGGAAACCGACCCGGACATGCGTCTGCTCTGGCTGCTCCGGGACCAACTGGGACTCACGGGCACGAAGTACGGATGCGGTGAAGGCATCTGCGGGTCCTGCGTGGTGCTGCTGGATGGCAAGCCCGCCCGGGCCTGCCAGCTCTCCATGAAGGACCTTCAAGGACGCAAGGTCGTGACCATTGAGGGGCTGGACCCCAAGGGGCAGCATCCGGTCCAGAAACTGTGGCTGGAGGAGGACGTGGCCGCCTGCGGCTACTGCCAGGGCAGCATGATCCTGACCGCTGTGGCGCTGCTCAAGGAGAAACCCAATCCCACGGATCGCGACATCGATGGGGCATTTGAGGATGTGCTGTGTCGGTGCGGCACCTACGACCGGGTTCGCAGGGCCGTGAAGAAGGGAAGGGGAAGGTAGGCATGGTGAGCCGTCGAGATTTCCTCAGGCTCAGCGCCACATCCGGAGCGCTGGTGCTCGGTGTGCGGCTCGAAGGCCGCTGCCAGGCCCAGGCGGTGGAGCGGGCCTTCCAGCCCAACCTCTGGGTGCGTCTCGAGAAGGATGGACGCGTGGTGCTCACCGTGGGCAAGTCGGAAATGGGGCAGGGGGTTCGAACCAGCCTTCCCATGATCCTTTGCGAAGAACTGGGGGCCGACTGGTCGAAGGTGCAGGTGGAGCAGGCCATGCCCGGTCCCGATTTCCGCGGCCTGGGCACCGGTGGCAGCACCAGCGTCCGGGGTTCCTGGAGGCCCTTGCGCCTGGCCGGAGCCGCCGCCCGGCACATGCTTTGTGCCGCCGCCGCCGCGCGCTGGGGGGTCCCCCCGCAGAGCTGCGACACCCGTGATGGGTGGGTGGTGTCGGGAGACCGGAGGCTGCCCTTCGGAGACTTGGTCGAGGCCGCCGCCGCGCTGGAAGTCCCCAAGGAGCCCACACTGCGGGCTGGCAAGGGCGTGGGGATCCTTGGCAAGGACCGCAAGCGCATGGATGGACCCGCGATCGTGACTGGCCAGCCCCTCTTTGGCTTGGATCAGCGTCTTCCGGGCCAGCGCTTCGCCGTGCTGCTCCGCTGCCCTGTGCCTGGGGGTCAGGTGCGCGCCAGCAATGCCTCCGAGGTCGCCAGGATGGCGGGCGTGGTGGGCATTCATTCCGTGGGTCGCGGCCTGGCCATCGTGGCCGAAACCACCCACCACGCGATGGCAGCCCGCAAGGCCCTGAAGGTGCAATGGGATCCCGGGCCAGGGGCCAGCTTTTCCACCGAGGCTTTCCGCCAGGAACTTGCAGGACTTGTTGGCAAGTCCGGTCAGGAGGTCGCCCGGCGGGGCGAGCCCGAGGGTGCCCTGGTCGCATCCAGCCGCCGGATCGATGCGCTCTACGAGTTCCCCTTCCAGTCCCACGCCACCATGGAGCCACCCAACGCCTTGGCCAAGGTGAGCGCCGATGGATGCGAAGTATGGGCTGGAACCCAGAGTCCCAATGACGCGCACAGCCGCCTGCAGAAGCTCCTGAACCTCAAACCCGAGCAGGTCAAGGTGCACGTGACCCTGCTGGGGGGTGGTTTCGGTCGAAGGCTCAGCAGTGAATACATCCTGGAGGCCGCAGAGGTGGCCAAAGCGGCGGGCGTTCCCATTCTGCTTGTCTGGGATCGCGAAGAGGATCTGCACTTCGATCGCCACCACCCCATGAGCGTCCATCGCTTGGAAGCAGGGCTGGATGCCAGGGGCCAGGTGGTGGCCTGGACGCATCGGGTCGCGGCGCCTTCCATCCTGCTGAGCTGGTCGGAAGGCCGCCGCAGCCCGGGTATCGCTGCTGCTGAAACCAACGGCGCGCGCCAGATCCCCTATGACATCCCCACCCACCGGGTGGACTATGTCGAGGCCGCCTGCCCCCGGGAGCTGGGCTGGTGGCGTGCCATCCAGGTGGTGCCCAATGTCTTCGCCCGGGAGTGCTTCGTGGATGAGCTGGCCCATGCGGCCCAGCAGGATCCCCTGGCCTTCCGCCTGTCCCTCTTGCCGGGGGGGAAACTGAAGTCAGGTGGAGAGGACATCGACACGGGTCGACTCAAGGCGGTGTTGGTGGCTGCCGCGAAGAAGGCGGGTTGGGGCAAGCCCCTCCCCAAGGGCCGGGCCCTGGGCATCGCCTGCTGCTACGACTGCGAAACCTACCTCGCGGAGGTGGTGGAGGTCAGTCTCGACAAGCGCAAGCTGCGGGTGCACCGCGTCACTGCCGCCGTGGATCCAGGGGTGGTCATCAACCCCATCGGCCTGAAGAACCAGGTGGAGGGGGGGATCGCCTTCGGCCTTTCGGCGCTGCGCAGTGCCATCACGATCAAGGAAGGTGTGGTGGAACAATCCAACCTGGTGGACTTCCCCATCCTGCGCATGGGGGGCATGCCCCGCATCGAGACGGTGATCCTTCAGGGGGGTGGCAACCCCGGCGGCATGGGAGAACCCCCCGTTCCCCCCTGCCTACCGGCGGTGCTCAATGCCTACTTCGCCCTCACCGGCAAGCGGGTACGGCGCCTTCCCTTCGAGGATTAAGTCGGCCGGAGCTCCGGGGCCCAGGTCGTGGAAGGGCCCCGGGTTTTTCGCCCATGCCTTGAATCCCCTTGCTGGGTCCGCGAAACTCGGCTTATGCGCCGACTCGCCGTTCTCCATCACCGTCACATGGACTGGGTGCCCGCCCTCCGGGCTGCGGAGCCCCGGCTGGAGATCCTTGGGTGGCATCCCCGGGAGGCTCCTGACGTGGACCGGACCTGGTTGGCGGAGGCGGAGGGCCTCTTCGCCTGGAAGATCCCCACGGGGTTCCTTGACCTCATGCCGCGCCTGGCCTGGATCCAGAACAGCGGGGCCGGGGTGGATCACCTCATGTCCAACCCCGAGGTGCCGCTTCATGTGCCCATCACCCGGGCCGACGGCCGCTTTGGCTTTTGGATGGCCCGGTACGTGGTGGCCCATCTCCTGGCCCAGGCCCAGCGTTTGGACGGGGTTCGCGCCGCCCAAGGGGAAGGCCACTGGGCGGCCAAGCTTCTGCCCGAGGACCTCTTCGGTCGGAAGGCCGTGGTGGTGGGCTTCGGGCGCATCGGTCGCCAGATCGCCCGGGCCCTGCGGGAACTGGGTCTCTCGGTGGTGGGGGTGGTCAGTGCCCCCCGGGAGGATGACGAATTCCCGCTCCTGGGGCCCGCGGACCTGCCGGACCTGGTGCGGGAGGCGCGCTGTCTGGTGCTCTGCTGCCCCCTGACGCCGGGCACCCGAGGCCTGGTGGGGCCGGACCTCCTGGCCCAGGGCCACGACCGATTGATGCTCGTGAACGTGGGGCGGGGGGAGCTGGTGGACACCGTGGCCCTGTTGGATGCCTTGGACGCAGGCCGCTTGGCGCACGCCGTGCTGGATGTCTTCGAGGTGGAACCTTTGCCCGCCGAGTCCCCCCTCTGGCGCCATCCCAAGGTCACCGTGACGCCCCACCACAGTGGTCCAAGCACCCCCGCGGATCTCATTCCGGACATCCTGCACAACCTGCGGGCCTTTGCGGAAGGGCGACCCATCACAGGCGCCGTGGACCGGACCAAGGGCTACTGAGATGAAGGTGGTGATCCAGCGCGTGTCCAGGGCCACGGTGCGGGTGGGGGACCGGGAGGCCTCCATCGGCCGCGGGCTCCTGGTGCTGGCGGGCTTGGAGGTCCAGGACACGGAGGAGGTCACGGCCTGGGTGGCCGCCAAGATCGCCAGCCTGCGGGTCTTCGAGGATGGGGAGGGCCGCATGAATGTGGGCCTCCGGGAGGCCGGGGGGGCGATATTGGCCGTCTCCCAGTTCACCCTGGCCGGGAGCATCGACCGGGGTCGGCGTCCCAGTTTCGACAAGGCCATGGCCCCCGAACCGGCCCGCGTTCTCTTCGAAAGGTTCCTGGACCAGCTGCGGGCCCAGGAGGTCCCCGTGGCCACAGGCTTCTTCCAGGAACACATGGAGGTGGACCTGGTGAACGACGGCCCCGTGACCTTTGTGTTGGAGCGCTGAGCCGTGGAAGTGAAACAGGTCAAAGCCGCCCTGGATGGGCTCGAGGGGCTGGAGAAGTTCCTGGTGGAACTCCTGGCCGTCCATGGCCGCAGCCTGAGTGCGGAGGGCCTTCTGCGCCTGTTGGGACCTCATCCCGCCAGGGCGATTCCAGGGGGGGCACCGGATCTGAAGCGGCTGGTGCGCACCCTGGAGGACCTGGTGCGCGCCCAGTTCCTCTCCCGCAGCTCCCGGCACTACCTCTGCACCCCGCTGGTGATGGAACTGGCCAGCCGGGGGGCCTGGAAGGCTGGGCGACTCGAGGGGCTCCTGGGAATCCTCAAACAGTCCGTTTTGGCCTACCACGATGTGGACTGGAGCCAGGAGTATCGCCTGCTGGCGGACCTCCGGCTGGCCCTCTTTGCCGGGGATGCCGAACGGGTGCTGCAGGTGCGAGGGACCTACGTGGAGGCCCAGGGGCGGAATTCTGCCCGGGACCCGCTTGCCCTGGTTGCCGGGACCCCCTTCGAGGCCTGGTTCCTCCAGTCCATGCCCCCGGCCATTGCTGCGGACATGGCCCACGGCCTCCTGAACGACGCGCTGCTCCAGGGGATGCCCCATACCGAATTCCGCCATTGGCTCCTGACCCTTCCGCCGGGCACGGGCCTGCGGGAAGGACTCCGGGCCCTCCTTTGGTTCATGGAAGGCGAAGTGGGCGAGGGGCGGGAGGCCCTATCCCGGTGGCAGGCGGGGCCGGAGTCCCACCTGCGCCCCGTGCTGGAGGGGGTGGCCTTGGTGTTGGAAGGGAAGGCCGCCGAGGCGCCCCCCCATTTCGAGGCCGCCCTCAAGACCCTGCGCAGCACCACCCGGAAGCGCAATGTGCTCCTGCCCTTTCCGGGGGATATCTTCTGGATCTTGGCGCTTCTGGCCCGCAATGGGCCCGGGGACCTGGCGAGCCTCCTGGGCCGACTGGAGCGCCTGGATGCCCTGGACGGCTATGATCCCCGCCGGGGCATGGGCCTGGCCCTGCGTCGGGCCGCCCGGGCCCAGTGGGGCGATGCGGTGCCCGAGGAACCCTCGCGGTACGTCTACAGCAGTGCCACGGACCATCCCATGGTCCATGCCCTGGAGCGGCTGGCGGAGGTCTGGGCGGACAAACAGCCCGGACTGCTGGTCCTGCAGGAGCTCTTGGGCACCCTGAAGCCCCTTCCCTTGGGGGTCTTCCGCAAGACCCTGGAGGCCCTGGAGGATCGCCTCCAGGGCCAGGCCCGGAAGCCCCACGTTCTGCTGGACCTGGTGCGCCCCCGGGCCGAATGGGAGCGCACCCTGGATGCCCTTCAGGCCCTGGGGGGCGAGCTGCCCGCCGTCCCCGAGGCGCCCCAGGAGACCCGGGAGTTGCGCCTGGCCTGGCGCATCACCCGGCAGCGCTATTCCGTGGACCTGGAGGCCCTGGAACAGAAGCGGGACGCCCGGGGCGGGTGGGGCAAGGGCAAGAAGGTGAGCACGAAGCGGCTCTTTGAGGGACTGTCGGGCATGACGTACCTGACCCCCCAGGACCGCGCCGTGGCGGTGTGCCTCAAACGGGATCCCTACTTTAGCAATGGCCTGGTCTTCCAGCAGCCCAAGGCCTTCCTGGCCCTGGTGGGCCATCCCAATGTGCTCTGGGATGATGGCACCGGGAATGGGGAACGCAGTGTGGAGCTGGTCCGGGGCACGGTGTCCGTGAAGCTCACGGAGGAGCCGGGGGGCCTGCGCCTGGGGGTGGATCCCCCCCTGGAGCATGCCCAGACGATCCTTCGGGAGGAGGGGCGGTCCCGCCTTCGGATCTACCCGGTGGAGGAGGCCCACCAGCGGCTCAAGAACATCCTGGGGAAGGGCGTGGTCCTGCCCCCGGAGGCCAAGGCCCGGGTGGTGCAGACCCTGGGGGCCCTGGCTTCGGTGGTGGGGGTTCAATCGGACCTGGGCCTGGACGAACGCACGGCCCTGGGGGCGGGCCTGGAACGGGTACCCGGCGATCCTTCCCTCCAATTGGCCCTGACCCCCGAGGGGGAGGGCCTGCGGGTGGCGGCCTTTGTGACCCCCCTGAAAGATGGCCCCCAGCTGCGGCCCGGTCAGGGCGGCGCCTCCCTGGTGCTTGAGCATGGAGGCAAGCGGGTGCTGGTGGCGCGGGACCTGGCATCCGAGGCCCGGCGCCTGGAGTCCCTGGAGGACGCCACGGCCGTGCTCTACGCCGAGGGGTCCGTGGAGGGCCTCTGGCACCTGCCGGACCCTGGGGACTGCCTGCAACTGCTCCTGGACCTGGAACCCCTCCGGGAACAGGTGGGCCTCCATTGGCCCCGGGGGCAGCGCTTCCAGACCCCCGTCACCGCCGGGTTGGGCAGCCTCTCCCTTCAGGTTCGCAAGGCCGGAGCCTGGTTCGAGGTGGACGACAAGGTGAAGCTGGACGAGGACCGGGTGCTGGAACTGAAGTCCCTCCTTGACCTCATGGCGGGCACCCAGGGGCGCTTCATGGCCCTGGGGGAGGGGCGATACCTGGCCCTGACATCGGCCTTCCGCAAGCGGCTCCATGAACTGCGCACCTTCAGCGAAGGGTCCGGGGCCAAGGGTCTGCGCCTGGATCCCCTGGCGGCCCTGGCCCTGGAGGGGCTGGAGGAAGGCTTGGGGGGCTTCAAGGCGGACGAGGCTTGGCGTCTCGATCGGGCCAGGGTCCATAAGGCCATGGCCCTGGATCCCGCCCTGCCGACCCTCTTCCAGGGGGACCTGCGCCCTTACCAGCTGGAGGGCTTCCGTTGGATGGCGCGGTTGGCGGAGGCGAGTTTGGGGGCCTGTCTGGCGGACGACATGGGGCTGGGCAAGACCATCCAGACCCTGGCCCTGCTGGTGGCCCGGGCCGGACGGGGGCCCGCCCTGGTGGTGGCCCCCACCAGCGTGGTGGGCAACTGGATCCGGGAGGCCGCCCGCTTTGCTCCCACCCTGCGGGTGCAGCGCTACGCGGAGGCGCCGGACCGGGAGGCCCTTCTGGCGGGTCTTGGCGCGGGAGACCTGGTGGTCACGACCAATGGACTGCTGCAGCTGGACCTGGAGCGCTTCCAGACCCGCACCTGGTCCACCCTGGTGCTGGACGAGGCCCAGGCCATCAAGAACGCCAGCACCCAGCGGAGCCAGGCCGCCGTGGCCCTCCAGGCGGACTTCCGCCTGGCCACCACCGGCACGCCCGTGGAAAACCACCTGATGGAGCTGTGGTCCCTCTTCCGCTTCCTGAACCCCGGACTCCTGGGGGGCGAGGCCTCCTTCCGGCGGCGTTTCCAGGGACCCATCGAGAAGGATCGGGATCCCGAGGCGCTCCACGCCCTGCGCCGCCTGGTGCGCCCCTTCCTTCTGCGCCGCCTCAAGGCGGACGTCCTGGAAGACCTGCCGGAGCGCACGGAAATCACCCTGGAAGTGGAGCTGGGCACCGAAGAGGCCGCCCATTACGAGGCCCTGCGCCAGGCCAGCATGGCCAGCCTGGAGAAGGAGGGGAAGGACCAGGCCATCATGGTGCTGGCCGCCCTCATGCGCCTGCGCCGGGCCTGCTGCCATCCCGCCCTGGTCTCCCCGGGCCTGGCCATCGGGAGCGCCAAGCACGACGTGCTCATGGACCTGGTGGAGGAACTCCGGGAGAACCGGCACCGGGCCTTGGTCTTCAGCCAGTTCGTGGACCACCTGGCCCTGGTGCGCACGCGCTTGGACCAGGCGGGCATTCCCTACCAGTATCTGGACGGCAGCACCCCCACCAAGGCCCGAGAAAAGGCCGTGGCGGATTTCCAGGCGGGGCAGGGGGACCTCTTCCTCCTCAGCCTCAAGGCCGGGGGCACGGGCCCGAACCCCACGGGGGCCGACTAAGTCATCCACCTGGACCCCTGGTGGACACCCGGCGGGGAGGACCAGGCCAGCGACAGCCCCCACCGCATCGGCCAGACCCGGCCCGTGACCATCTATCGGCTGGTGGCCAAGGGCACCCTGGAGCAGAAGATCGTGGACCTCCACCGCAGGAAACGGGATCTGGCCCTGGGGCTCTTAGAAGGCACGGAGACCGGGCAGAGGCTGGACCCCGAAGCGCTCATGGCGTTGATTCGGGAGGGGTGAGGGGCTGGCCAAATCCGCCGGAAGGGCCTACCCTTCCGCGCACGGGGGCCACCCCGTGCGCGGAGGTCCCATGCCATCCCAGAAGCTCATCGAGACCCGGGGCGAGGAACCGGCCTTCCTGCCGGGCCATGTGGACGAGACCTGGCGGCGGGTGGATTTCGGCCTGGGGGCCTCGTCGGTCCATGCCAATCCCGAGGTGCTGGATGCGTTGCCACCCCGCAGCTTTCCATGGAAACGGGTGATGGGCTACGCCCTTGCGGCGGGTCTGGGGATGGTGGGACTCCTGGGCGTGATCCGAATCATTTTTGGCTGAGGTATACCTCGCAATTCAAGGCATGAAGTTCTACACTGTTCGGACCCCGACCATAGGTGGCCCATGCGCAGAACCTTCATGCCCTTCCTGACCGCTGCACTCATTGCCTCGCCGGCCTTTGCACAGACGAACACGGATCCCACCCTGCAGAAGATCGTGGACCTGGCGAAAAACGATAATCAGGTGATGAAGTGGATCGATATGGCCGCCAATCGCTTCGGCGGGCGCATGACGGGTACGGACGCCTACACCAACGCCACGGATTGGGCGGTGTGGCAGTTCAAGCAGTGGGGACTCAAGGCCTGGAAGGAAGAGGTGGGCGAGGTGCCCGTGGGCTTCAACCGGGGTCCTTGGTTTGGCAAGATGATCACCCCCAGCGAAAAGGCTCTGTACTTCGCCACACCCTCCTTCACCGCCGGCACCAAGGGGGTTCAGCGGGGACCCGCCGTGGGCCTTCCCGCCGTGGTGGTGGACTTCCTGACCCCCAAGCCCGGGGCACCGGGAAGCCGCCCTGACCCGGCGGCCCAGGCGGAGAAGGAAAAGGCCGCCCTGGCCGCCCTGGCGGCGGTCAAGGACAAGGTGAAGGGTGCCTGGATCCTCTGGCCCGGCGACAACAATGGCTTTGCCCGGGACGGGCGTCGGGACACCAAGATGTCCCCCCTGGTGAAGGCCCTGGTGACCTACGGGGCCCTGGGCACGATCCAGAGTGCCAAGGAACCCATTCAGTGCATGGACGGCACCGTGGACTCCTGGGAGAACCTGCCGGTGTTGCCGGACATCAAGCTCACGGCGAAGCAGTACGCCGAAATCAAGACCTTGGCCGACAAGGGCGACAAGGTGGAGCTGGAATTCGAAATCCGCAACTGGTTCAAGATGGGGCCCGTGAAATACCACAATGTCATCGCCGTGCTGGAGGGCAGCGAAAAGCCCGACGAGTATGTGGTGGTGGGCGGCCACTTCGATAGCTTCGATGGCAGCACAGGGGCCGTGGACGATGGCAATGGGTTCGCTTCGGCCATGGAGGCCATCCGCCTCGTGGCCAAATCTGGGGCAAAGCCCAAGCGCTCCATCATGGCCACCCTCTTTGCCGCGGAAGAGATGGGCCTCCTGGGTTCCATCGCCCTTTTGAAAAACCATCCCGAGTGGTATTCCAAGATCTCCGTGGCCACGGCCCGGGATGGGGGTCCCACGGCCATCACGGGGTTCTCGGTGCCCTCCGCCTGGTATGCGGACTTCGAGCGCTTCACGGCCCCCCTCAAGACCCTCAACCCCAAATTCCCCTTTGAGCTCAAGCGCAACGACTATCCCGGCGTGCGGCCCGAGAAGGGCGGGGGCACGGACATTACCGTCTTCTCCGTCCACGGCATCCCCACCTTGGGCAGCGCCGGCAGCAACCCGCTCAACCAGTTCGACTACGGCCGCATCTGGCACACCCTGCTGGACACCTACAACGAGGTGGTGCCCTTCACGGAGCACATGCAGCACACCGCCGCCTGCCAGGCCGTGATGGCCTACGGGGTGGCCAGCCTGGACAAGCTGCTCCCCAGGGACAACGTCTATTTGGGGGACGGCCTCTACGCCGATATCACCACCAGCCAGGGGCGGGTCATGACCACCCTGGATGCCGTGAACGTGCCCCTGCACACGACCCATTTCGTGCGCATGGCCGAGGGGCGGAAGGGACCCCAGGCCCCCGCAGGCCGTGGTCCTGGCTTCGGTGGCCCCCGGGAGGCGCCCAAGCCCATCGGCAAGGTGGTGGAGGCGGGTCGCAAGGGCGCCGAACTCCTTCTGGATTCCGAAACCGCCAAGACCGTGGCAGACTTCACCTTTACGGCGGCCTCCAATCCGGCGCTCCGGGATGCCCCTGCGGGCCTTCTGGGACTCGGAACGGGCAACCGGTTCTTCCTCACCGTCCCCAAAAAGGGCCTGGCGGGCAAGTTCACCCCCATCGGCAAGGTCATCGCCGGGGCGGATGTGCTGGCCAAGCTCAAGAAGGATGACGAAATCCGCACTGTGCGCATCATCCGTGTCGGCCAAGCCGCCAAGGATTTGAAAACCGACGACGTGGCCTTCGAAGCTCTGAAGCCACGGAAGTAGAATCGGGACCTCTCCAGTCCCGAGGGGGGGGTGGTCGCCGGGGGGTGACCACCCATGGGGGGGGCGAAAGCCCCCCCCGCTTTTTAGAGCTGGTTGGAAACAACCTTCGCGCTTCTGGTTGGCTCGCCACAGCTCCTTATGTTGCGGGCGGCTTTGACTCGGTCGAATTAGGGTTTTGCAGCGGCCTTGCGTGCGGTCCCGGCTAGGATGGAGCCACACGCCACAGGGCCGAACATGGGTCAGTACAGCATCCGCAACGAATTGGCCATCCGGGATGCCCTTCAGCGGGCCTGCGTACGGCAGGAGATCCTCATCCTGGCCACCCCCTTCCTGCACTTCCAGTCCAGCCTGTTGGGCCTGCAGGGGGATGAACTCCATGCCCTGTGCACCATGCCTCCGGAGGAGGCGCTGTATGGCCTGAGTGCGCCCCACCTGCACATGCGCTTCCCCCACGGCACGGGCTTTCTGGAAGCCGCCACCCGCTTCGCGGGGCTGGGGACCTTCAATGGTGCCCCCTCCCTGCGGCTGGAACTGCCCCGGGTGATGGAGGACGACGACCAGCGGGGGGCGTACCGGGCCGAGTGCACGGATCCGGTGGAGGCGAGCTTCGAGGATGGAACCGGGCAGACCCACGCCGGGCGTCTCGTCAACATCAGCGCCACGGGGGTGAAGCTGCAGGCGCCCCAGCCGATCCACGACCTGGGGTTGGCGGTGGGGGTGGAAACCCGGCTTCGGATTCCCCTCGGGCCGGAGCTGGTGATCACGACCCTGGCCGTGGTGCAGTATGTGCGTCAGGCCGATATGGGCCTCGAGTACAGTCCGGCCCTGGCACCCCGCCTGCTGGAACCGCTCAACCGCTGGATCTTCCTCCGGCGGGAAGAGGCGCGGGCGCGCAAGGCCCAGCTG
>CAZPUI010000087.1:0-5496 GCA_964589695.1 uncultured Solibacteraceae bacterium
CGACCCGACCCGCTTGTTTTTGATTCTGCGCCGCGGCAGCGCCTTCCTGGCCACCCTCATCTTTACAATTAAAATGGTTTATCAAGGCCAGACAGTCCGGCCTTCCCCCCTCCAACTGGTGCTGGTGGGCACGGCACTGGAGATGTCCGCCTTTCTCTTTGAAGCGCCCACGGGCATTCTGGCCGACGTCTACAGCCGCCGTCTGTCGGTGATCATCGGCGTTGCACTGATGGGGATCGGCTTTGTCATTGAGGGATCGTTTCCTTTTTTTGCGGCAGTGTTGCTCAATCAGGTCATTTGGGGGCTGGGCTACACCTTCACCAGCGGGGCCACCGAAGCCTGGCTGGCCGACGAAATCGGCGAAGAGGCTGCCGGACCGGTCTTCCTGCGCGCCTCCCAGGTCAGCCAGGTTCCCCTATCGGTGGGCGCCAGACTCAAAGACATCTCGAAATGGGGCAGGTTCAGATGCTTGATCCTACCCAGGACCAGGTGGTCCTAGGCTTCCGGCGGCGCCGAGGGGATGTCCGCCTCCACGAGCTGGGCCAGGAGCACGAGGGACTCCTGCCAGCCAAGGTGGCAGGCCTCCGGCGGGACCGCCTCCGGAATGCCTTCCTGCACGATGTGCACCTCGGTCCCACAGGACACGGCCCGCAGGTTGACCGTCGTCCGCATCTCACCGGGAAGGTTGGCGTCGTCGAACTGGTCCGTGTTGCAGATACGGACCCCGGGGACCAGTTCCAGGTACCTCCCACCAAAGCTGTGGCGTTCCCCGGTTCCGAAGTTCGTGAAGGACATCCGGTAGGACCCGCCCACCCGCGCATCAAGATGCTCGACCCGGCCCGTGAAGCCATGGGGTGGCAGCCACTTCACCATGGCGTCGGCGTCCAAAAAGGCTCGGTAGACGCGGTCCGGTGTGGTGCGAAGGATGCGGTGCAGGGTGATGGTGTGGGATGCCACGGGAACCTCCTGGGGTGGAATGGCCCTGCTTGGATGCCGTACCGACCGGAGGGTCACCTCCCACCCTCCCAGTTCGTGCCAGCATGAAGAGCCCCTTCGGCCCTCTGGTGGATCCATGCTCCTGCGCCCCCTCGCCGCCCTGGTCACAGTTTTGTCCTTGCAGGCTGCGCCTGTGGAGCTGCGCTTCGAGGTGCTGAGCCATCGCGCCCCCGCACCCTTCCCCGTGGCCATGGCCCTCACGGTGGTGAACCCGGGCCCCAAGGCCCTGCCGGCCACGGGCTGGTGTCTTGGCTTCAGCTATTCCCGGACCCTGGATACGTCACAGGCCAAGGGCCCCCTTCGCCTGGAGCACGTGACCGGGGACCTTTACCGCCTCGTGCCAGGCCAGGGCTTTCCGGGACTCCCCATGGGAGCCTCCCTCCGGGTGGAGCTGCGGGGGGAAGGGGCCAGCCTCAACCGGACGGATGCGCCCTCGGGGGCCTACCTGGTGCTGGGAGGCCAAGCCCGGCCGGTGCCCGTGGAGGTCCTGCCCTTCAAGCCCGAGGCCCTGGCCCGCCCAGCCGGCGACCCCACCCCCCGGGTGGACCCGGAGGCCCAATTCAAGCTGAACGGGCGTCTCCAACCCCGCCCTGCATCCCCCCTGCCCTTCCCCACCCCCCTGCAGATGGAAGCCGGAACGGGCCACCTCACCCTGCCCCGGGATCTGCAGCTGGAGGCCGCCCCTGGGCTGGAAGGGGAGGCCGCCCTGGCGGCGGACTGGCTCACGCCCCTCCTGGGTCGACGCCCGGGCCTCGGCAAGGGAGCCCTGCGCCTGCGCCTGGGCCCCGTGCCTGGCCAGACCTCCCCGGAGGCCTACGTCCTGAGGGTGGGAGAGGGTTCCATCGAGGTCACCGGCCTCGGTCCCTCCGGGGTTTTCCATGGTCTTCAGACCCTCCGGAGCCTCCTGGGTCCGGACCTCACCCTCCCCGAGCTTCGCATCCTGGACGCCCCCCGCTTCCCCTACCGGGGGTTCATGCTGGACGTGGCCCGCCACTTTCACCCCAAGGCCCGGATCCTCAAGGTCCTGGACCTCATGGCCCGGCTCAAGCTCAATGTGTTCCACTTCCACCTCACGGATGACGAGGGCTGGCGCCTGGCCATCCCGGGTCTGCCGGAGCTGACGGAGGTCGGTGCAAGGCGCGGGCACGGGGAAGGGCACCTGGAACCCCTCTTCGGTTCGGGGCCCCAGGTGGACACCCTGCCGGGCAGCGGGCACTACACCCGGGAGGACTGCCTGGAGATCCTGCGCTTTGCCAAGGCCCGCCACATCCAGGTCATCCCCGAGCTGGAGATGCCCGGCCACGCCCGGGCGGCCGTGAAGGCCATGGCGGTCCGGGCCCAGCGGGGGTCCGGCGAGGACTATCGGCTGCAGGATCCCGGGGACCGCTCCGCCTACCGCTCCATCCAGATGTACCGGGACAACGTCATGGACCCGGGCCTCCCCTCCACCTACGCCTTCATCGCCAAGGTGGTGGCGGAGACGGTGGCCCTCTACAAGGAGGCCGGGGCACCCCTCACCACGATCCACATGGGGGGGGACGAAGTCCCCGCGGGGGTGTGGGAAGGCTCCCCCGCCTGCCAGACCATGGTCCGGGACCTGGGGCTCCGGAGCGTGGACGACCTCTGGTACGTGTTCTACAGCCGGGTGGAAGGGATCCTGCGCCACCACGGCCTGCGGACCTCGGGCTGGGAGGAGATTGTGCTGCGCAAGCCCCGCCTGCGGGGCCCCCCCAAGCTGATCCCCAACCCTGGGTTTTTCGGAAAGGGCATGCGGGCCTACGTGTGGAACAACGTCATGGGATGGGGCAACGAGGACCTGCCCTACCGGCTTGCCAACGCCGGTTTCGAGGTGGTGCTCTCACCGGTGTCCAACCTCTACTTCGACCTGGCCCCCACCCCCGATCCCCGGGAGGTGGGCCAGTACTGGGGGGGCTACGTGGATGTGGAAAAGGCCTTCCGACTCATCCCCCTGGACTACTACCGCAACCAGAAGGAGGACGCCCAGGGCCAGCCCCTGGCCAAGGAAGCCTTGGCGGGCAAGGATGGCCTCACGGACTACGGGGCCGAGCACCTCCTGGGCCTCCAGGGCTGCCTGTGGGGGGAGAACCTGGTGGACGAGGAGCGCCTCGACACCTTCCTGGTGCCCAAGGTCTTCGGACTGGCGGAGCGAGCCTGGGCCCCGGATCCCACCTGGGCTCGGGAACAGGACCCCGCCAAGGCGGAGGGTCTTTATACCGAGGCCTGGTCCCGCTTCACCTGGCAGGTGTCCGACCAACTTCGGCACCTGGACCGGGAGGGGGCAGCCTGGCGCTACCACATTCCCGCCCCGGGCCTGAGGGTGGAAAGGAGACGCGCCTGGGCCAACCTGGCCCTGCCGGGCTTCACCCTGAGGTACACCCTGGATGGCACCGAGCCCACGCCGAAGAGCCCGGAGGTCCAAGGCCCCCTGGAGGCCCGGGAAGGCCTCAGGGTGGCGGCCTTCGATGGCCGAGGGCGCAGGGGGCTCTCCATCCGCAGGTAGGGGCGGCGTGGCCTTGGGGCCTGGGAGGCGGAGGCCGAGCCTATCCCCGCTTCCCCCCTCAGGAAGGAACCCTGGGGCTAGGAACCGGACTTCGACTTGAGGTAGGCCTCCGCCTCGGTGTGGCCGGGGTAGAGTTCCAGCACGCGGCGGTAGGCTTCCCGGGCGGCCTGGGTTTGCCCCAGCATGGCGGCCCCCCGGGCCCAGTAGCGCACGGCCGTGGCATCGGATGGGTAGCGCCGGGCAAGTTCCCGCCCGCGACTGAGGAGCACATCCCACTGGCTCTGGGCCTCGGCGCAGTACAGCAGGCGCACCTCCGCGGTGTAGTGCCAGGGACTGGCCTCGATGGCCTTCTGGGCCTTGGCCGCCGCCTCGGACCATCGCTTCTGGGCCATGAGGGGCAGGGTCATCCCCAGCAGGGCATCCAGCGACTTGGGGTTCATCTCCAGGGCCTTCTGATAGGCCTTGGCGGACTCGTCGTACTTGCCCTGCATGTAGGTCAAGTAGGCCCAGCGCAACTGGGCGAATTCATTGCTTTCCCGAAAGGGCGCAATGACCTTGGCCGCCTGGGCATAGTCCTTCTGGATCTCCAGCTTGTAGGACTGGCTCCAGGGGTCGGTGCCGTTCTGGGCCCACAGGAAGCCACACGCGAGGGAAAGACACAGGACACGAAAGGTCATGTCGGCTCCTACCAGGAAAGGGACAGGGTGGTGGACAGTGCCGTGGTGGTGTAGTTCTGGCCAGGGTCCGAGGTCCAACGGGACGCCCCACCGTACAGGCCCAGGGTCCAGGCTCCCGACTTCCAGGTGGCGCTGGCCAACCAGCCACCCTTCTGGGTATCCCCATGGTTGACGATGTAGCTGGCTTCGGGATCCACGGCATACTTCTGGCGCCCCCCTTGGATCGAGAGCCCCAGGGAGGCGGGTTTCAGCAGGGGGCCTGGGAGGAAGAAATGCTTCCACGCGGCCTTGTAGCTGGTCAGGGGCCCGGTGGGGGTGGAGGCCAGGGATTCCCGCAAGGTGATACGGGTGGCCGACAGGGTGAACCAGTCGTAGTTGTCGTTCACCCCGAACCCCAGGGTGGGGGTCCACTGGTACACCTTGAGGGTGGTGGTCTGGGTGGTCCGGTGGAAGGCCGCATCCAAGAACAGCCGAGCCAGCAAGGGATCCAGGTGGCTGAGGTACCCCACATGGAAGCCGGCGGTGGAGGCCGTGACCGCCTCACCCACCGAGGGCTGGCGCTGCAGCCTCAGGCCATCGGCCCGGAAAATGATTTTGCCGGCCCCCTCCCCCAGGGGCAGGTTGAACCGCACCTGGCCGTAGGTGTGGGTCTGGGGCACCGCGGATTCCCCCACCCGACGGGTCTGGTCCCGGTCCAGGCCCAGCCCCACCCCGAAGGAGCCCAGGTTGTCCAAGTCCAGAAAGAGTCCAACGGAATTGAAGCGATCCCTGGGCGAGGTGGCGGAGTAGCCCACATGGGTCGCTTTCAGGCCCACCAGGCCACGGGGCTCCGTCTGGGCAGTGGCGGTCAGGGCCGCGAGGGTCAGGAACAGGGTTGGCCTCATCGCGAAACCTCCGGCGTGGGTGTACCAAGGACCATCAAATGCGCCTCCCAACGCTGGGAGCCGGAGCGGGCCACGAGGCGGGTGGCCCCCCTTCCCTCGGCGATCCAGACGCGGGTCAGCAGGGGGGGCAACAGGCCCCAAGGGTGGCGGTGGAGCCCCGTCTGGCGGTGTCCAAGGCCGCTGAGTTCCAGCCGACGGTACCGGCTCTGGAGCCCGGCCATGGTGAACCCAAGGACCTGGGCCAGGGCTCGCCACCCCCAGGGTGCGGGCACCAGTCGGGCAGAGGGCCGGTCCCGCCAGGCTACGGCCTGGCTGCTGAGGGGTGTGAAGCCCAGGGCCAGGAGCCACAGGTCCAGGAACACATCCCCACCGCCCTTCCGGTCATAACAGGCGAAGACCGAATCCGTACGGATGAAGG
>CAZPUI010000087.1:5506-12728 GCA_964589695.1 uncultured Solibacteraceae bacterium
CCATGGATGCGGAATTCCCCTTCGAGGGTCGGTCCCACCCGGAGGGAGCGGGGCCCCCAGGGGCCGTGCCCCACGCGGAACCGCCACAGGAGCACCTGTTCCCCTGGGAGCTGGAAGGCCGCGGCCAGGGCGGGATGGGCCGACACCGGCGCCACCCCTGCACCCTCTTCGGGACGGGCGTGGAGCCGGAATTCCGGCGACCCCTCCCCGCGGCGGTACTGGATGCTGGTGAGATGGAAGGGATGGGTGGGGCTGCCCAATTCCTTCCGGGCCTGGACCTGCAGGTGAAGGTGGGGCTGGGGTGAGCGGCCGGAACTCCCGCAGGCCCCCAGGGCCATGCCCGGTTCCACCACCGTACCCGGCGCGACCCGAAGGCTGCCTTGGCGCAGGTGGGCCAGAAGCACGTAGAGTCCCGTGGGAAGGCGGATCAGCACGTGGTTGCCCCAGGTCTGGGCGGCATCCACTTCCCCCGGGCCGTTGTCCGGCAGGTCGTCCCGGCAGGCCTCCACCACGCCGCTGCAGGGGGCGAGCACCGGCAGACCGAAACAGAAGTACTGGGCCGCAGCGGTGCCATCCCCACTGTGGCTGTAGCGCCCGTCGTGGATGTAGAAATCCAGGGCATGGCGCCAGTCCGCCCGGTGGGTGTGGGGCCCAACGAAACCCTGGTACACATGCCACTCTCCGTAGAAGGGCGCCCTCAGGGGCACGCTGAAAGCCTCCAGGCTGCGGACCCTGGCCAGCCGAGCGCGCTCCAGGTTCACCTCGGGCAGGGCGGGGTGCTCCAGCACCAGGTAGGGTTCCCGCTGCCGGGTCCGGTACCGCAGCATGAGGAGCACCAGCAGGGTGCCGGTGCAGAAGGGCAGCGCCAGGATGGGCAACCCGGTGGGGGCAAGGAGCTTGGCCGCCGCAGCCGCCGACAGGGCCGTGGCCAGGGTGCCGAGGGCCGCCGCCAGGAGGCTGGGCCCCGAAGGCACCAGGAAGAACCCTCCCAGGGCCATGGCCACCAGGGGATAGTTGAAGGCCGCATATGGGGGCACAGGACCCAGGCCCGCGTGGTTCCAGAGCAGGGTGAACCCCGTTCCCAGCGCATACCCCCCCAGGGCCAGTGCGGCGAAAACCTTGGACGACAGGAGGAGGGCCAGGAAGAGGAGCAGGCCAGCCTCCGGATGGGGTGTGCAGACCACTGCCCCCAGGGCCTGGAAGAAGGGCACCAGCACACTCGGAATCCAGGTGGTGGCCTCCGGAACCGCGGGCAGCGCCGCGGGGGGGAGGAAGGCCGCCAGGAGGAACCAGGTCACCAGCACGAAGGGCAGGCTCAGCAGGGGCAGGTGGTGCCACCGCCAGAGCAGGTCCCCCAGCACGACCCGAACCACCACCACCAGGCCCCCGGCCATGAGCAGCCAGGGCCACATGTCCACGCTGGGCGTGCGAAGCACCGCCAGGAAGAGCCCCACCAGTGCCCCGTTGCACACGTAGACCGGCGACGCTGGCCAGGGCATGGCCAGGAGCCGCGGCAGCAGGGCCGCCAGCAGGGCCGTGGACAGCCCGACCACCCCCACCTCCGGAGTCCAGAAGGTCGCCCCCAGGACCAGCAGGCCCGCCCACGCTGATTCGCCGAAGAAGATCGCGGCATACCCCTGGAGGACCCGCGTGACGAGGCTGCGGAGGCGCTTGAGGAGGGTGCCCATCATGGATTCAACCCCTGGGGAAAGGGCGTCTTGAGCCTCGGTGGGAGGGATTCCAGCCCGGCGACGCTCTCCAGGTTTTCGGCGGCGCGGACGACATGCACGGTGGCGTCCTCTCCCACCATGACGATGGCAGGCCGGTAGCCGATGAACTGCATCCATTGGGTGTTGTTGTAGGCCCCCACGGGGCTGATGACCAGGGGCTCTCCCGCGTCCAGGGGTGGCAGCATGACGCTCTGGCGCACCACGTCGATGTTCATGCACAGGGGCCCGTAGAGCACGGATTCCTCGGGAAGCCCCTCCAGCATGCGGGTGGGGCGGACCTCGTGGTTGTACCAGTTGGCCGTGAAGAGGAGGTTCACGCCGGCATCCACCACCACCCCGCGGCGTCCATCCGCCAGGCGCTTGTTGGCGATGACGGAGGTGACGAGGATCTCGGCATCGTCCACCAGGGCTCGGCCCGTCTCCAGGATGAGGGTGGGCCGGGGCTTGCCCTTCGCTTCCCTGGCCGCCGTGGCTTCCAGCAGGACGGTGGTGATGGCTTCGGCGTATTGATCGAAGGTGGGCACCACCTGGTCCGGGGGCAGGTACGATCCCTGGAGGGCAATCATGGAGGCAAACCCCCCGCCCAGGTCCAGGCTGTCAATGGTGCAGCCGGTCTGAAGCTCCACGGCCTCCATGAAGCTCGTCATGATGCGGGCCTGGGAGGCGTAGGCCCGGGTGTCCAGGATGTAGGTGCCGATGTGGCTGTGGAGGCCCCGGAGCCTCAGCTGGCGGCCCGCCACGATACGGCGGGCGGCATCCATGGCCTGACCGTTCTCCACATTGAACCCGAAACGGCTCCAGGGTTCGGTGTACCCCGTGTCGAAGTTGAGGCGGATGGCCACATCCACCACCTTCCCTTGGGCCTTGGCCACCGCTTCCAGGACGTAGACCTCGTCCAGGTGGTCGATGTGGATGCGGGCCCCTTCCGCCACCGCCACCTCCAGGATGTGCCGGGGTTTGTGGGGTCCGTTGAAAAGGATGCCCCGCCCGGGCACCCCCAGGGCCCGGGCCCGCTGGTATTCGTACTCGGACACCACTTCCGCCAGGGAGCCTTCCTGGTGCATCACCGAGCACACGGCATTGAGGTAGTTGGTCTTGTAGGACCAGCCAATCTTCACCGCCGGGTAGCGGGTGAGGAAGGCCCGGCGCAGTCGGCGAACATTCTCCCGCAGCCGCCGCTCACTGAGCACGAAGAGGGGAGAGCCATGGAGGTGCAGCAGGTGGGCGAGCTCCACGCCATCGATCCGCTCCAGGAACTTGTGGAAATGGGTGGCGCCAAACTTGTTGAGAATGCCCACCCGATGGGCTGTGATGGCGGGCCGCTGCCAGGGTTTGCGCGCGGCTTCAGGGTGGCTCATGGCTGCTCCAGAAGGGGTTCCACATAACCGTCGATCATCACGGACTGGAAATCGTCCACGGGCACCATGAGCTCTTCGGCAAAACGGATGAACATGGTGCCCACCCGGGCTTCGGTGGAGGCGGGCATGGGCTCGCCCAGGATCATCGCCACCAGCATGGCGGGCAGGTTGCGACCCACACCGGCGCTGAGGTAGATCCAGGCGGGAAAGCGAGGATTGATCTCGATGAGGTGGTAGCGCCCGGAAGGGTCCCGCATGACCTCCACCTCCAGGGGACCCTGCCAGTGCAGGGCCTTGATGAGGGCTTCCGCCGTATCCAGCAGGGCCTGGTCGTGGACGCAAATGCCCGCCCAAGCCTTGCCCTTGTCGGTGAGACCGCGCTTCTTCATCATCACCGGGGCGATGAGGCCCCCCTTCCCATCCCCCAGCCCCGCCAGGTTGTATTCCTCCCCCTTCACCAGCCGCTGCACCAGGATGGGCAGCCCCCAGATGGCCGAGATGCGCCGGAAGGCCTCGGCCCCCTGGTCGGCGTCCCTGACGATCTGGGCGTCGTAGAAGGGCCCCTTCACCACGAAGGGATAGCTCCAGCCCTCCTTCTGGCAGGCGTAGAAGAAGCCCGCGTGGGTGATCGCCCGGGTCTCGGGATAGGGAATGCCCGCCAGGGCCGCCAGGTCCGGCAGGCGGCTCTTGTCCCGCATCTTGAGTTGGTGTTCCGTGGGCAGCAGGATCCGGATGCCCGCTTGCTTCAGTTCATTCTCCAGGGCCACCAGGTTGGCCAGTTCGGCATCCAGGCAGGGGATCAGCAGATCCAGGGGATCCTCCTGATGGATGGCCAACAGCCGCTCCAGCAGGGCCTCCCGTCCGGCCGAAGGGTAGGGCAGCAGGTACCCGATGTTGCACCGGGGGTGGTAGAGCCCCGGATCCAGGGCGTCGTACCCCAGGCCCACGAGGCGCAGGTCATCGCCCTTCCAGTCCCGCAGGCAGCGAGCCACAGCCAGTCCGGGCCCAGGGTTGTCCGCCCGGGCGTTCATGCCGGTGATGGCGATGGTGAGGGGGCGCGACCCGGTCATGGTTTCAAGCTCCCGCAGAGCACGGCACCAAACTCCAGGATGTCCCGCTCCAGGTCCGTGGGGGAGCCTTCGTACTCCACCTCCGTGGCCGCCATCACACTCGCCAGGGTGCGGTGCTTGAGAAAGAGGCGGAAGAGGAAGAGCCCCGAGGGATTCAGGGTGAAGGAGTTGCCACTCACAGGGTCGAACACGAAACCGTTGTCGCTCACCGCCATGCGGGCAAGGAGGTCGGCATCGGGAAGGCGGAGCTGTTCAGGGTTGGGAGTCATGATGGGTCTCCAGGTACCCCTGGGGGGCTTGGAACATGGATGGACCGGGAGCTGCCGCGGGCTCACCCGACGGGTGAATCGTCGGCAACCGTGTCTGGATTGCTGAATTCAAGGGCTGAATATCAGAACGGCCTCCCGGCGAGGCCCTGGACCTTCACCCCTCCCGGAAGGCGGGGCGTTGGAGGCACCTCGAAGGATCAGCCCTTGGTGGTCGTACCGCCGACGGTGATCTCCATGAATGTGTGAAGGCAGGCTTCCTGGGGCCAGGCCCCTTCTTCTCAGTCTTAAAACCACCCTGCACCTGGAACTCAGGCTCGCATGCAGGGCGCCGATGGAGAGGTGTCTTCTTGGAGCGACCATGGGGTGGCGCAGGAGCTTGCTGGGCTGGGTGCTAGGGTTCCTGGGGGCCTTCGCCCTGGCCCAGACGCCGCTGGGGGCACCCCTCATCACGAACTTCGACACGACCCTGTTCAAGGCCCACGCCCAGAACTGGAGTGCCCTTCAGGACCGCCGGGGGGTGATGTACTTCGGGAACTCTATGGGCATTGTGGAATACGACGGCCAGCACTGGCAGCTCATCCCCTCTCCCGGCAAAGTCCTGACCCGGGCCCTGACCCTGGCCACGGACGGTACGGTCTACTACGGCTCCATCGGCGACTTCGGCTACCTGGCCGCCTCCCCCACGGGCAAACTCATGGCGGTCTCCTTGAAGGACGCCCTCCCGGAGACGGAGCGCTCCTTCAACGATGTGTGGCAGGCCGAGGCCACCCCCGAAGGGATCTACTTCTTCACCCGCACCCGGATCTTCCGGGTCCACCAGGGCAGGGTTTCGGTGCTGCCCGGCCGCTTTGCCTCCTCCCAGGCCTGTGTCCTGAACGGGAACCTCTTTTATGCGGACATCGACAAGGGCCTGTGCCTGCTGCGGGGGGATCAGATCCTCCCCCTGGCGCAGTTTTCGGGGGTGGCCAACGGCAAGCGCATCTGCCTCGCCCCCTGGGGTCCCCACGAACTGCTGGTGGGGCGCATCACCGGGGACTTCCGCCGCCTGGACCTGGGCCCCCTCTGGAACGCCGCAACCCAGCGCTATGAACCCGAACGGGAGGGACGGGACCTCGTGAAGCCCTTCCCCACGGAACTGGACGATATCCTGAGCGACGCCAAGGCTTTCATGTACAAGCTCATCCCCCTGGGCGAGTCCTTTGCCATCTCCACCATCAAGGCGGGCATCCTCGTCTTCGACCGCCAGGGGAAGCTGCAGCGGGCCATCAACAAGCGCGGGGGGCTCCTTGAGAACACCGTGGCGGGCCTCTTCGTGGACCGCCACCGGAACCTATGGGCCGCCTGCAATTCGGGCCTCGCCCACATCGAGTGGAGCGTACCCCAGAGCCTGATCAACGAGCAGAACGGACTGGCGGGCATCGCCATCACGGCCCATGTCCACCAGGGCCAGCTCTACGTGGGCGCCTTCCAGAACCTGCCGATCCAGCGGCCCTTCCGCTACACCATGGGGGAGGCCGCCCCGCGACTAGCCCCCGGGCAGGGCGGTCCCTCCGAGATCTGGCAGTTCATTGAATGCGGGGGCGACTTCCTGGCCGCCACGGGCCGGGGCCTCTATCGCATCCAGGGGGGAACGGCCATCCGCGTGGAGGGTTCTTCGGCCAACGCCTATTCTGCGGGGGTTTCCCGCCGCTGGCCCGACCACCTCTTCGTGGGGCTCATGGATGGGATGGAAGTCTTCCGGCGCACGGGCGGGACCTGGGTCCGATTGGGCAAAGTCTCGGGCATCAAGGAGAACATCCGCCGCATCACCCAGGATGACACCGGGGACCTTTGGCTCAGCACCGAGGTGCAGGGGATCATTCGGGTGCATTTCGGGGGTGGATCCCCCACGGAAGTGGCGTCCCATCGCCTGGGGCCGGACCAGGGATTGCCCGGCCTCGCGGCCATGCGGGCCGTTTGGCAGAACTCCCACCTGTACGCCCTCACCCCCAAGGGGCTCTACCGTGCCACCATCGCCCCCTGGAAGGCCGAAGCGCCCGATGGCACCCAGTTCGTGCCGGACACCCAGTTCGGGTTGCCCGCCGGGCCCCTGGGGGACATGAAACCCGATGGGCGCGGGGGGTTCATCTTCGTCACCCAGAATGAGGTCCTGCTGGCCCGGCCCACCCCGGAAGGGTCCTTCCGCCTGGATGGCAAGCCCTTCGCGGGGTTGCCCACCCCGGACGAGTCCTTGGTGTGCGATCCCGACGGGACCTTCCTCCTTCCGGGCAAGACCCTTCATCGGGTGGATCCCTGGCAGGCCAAAGACTACGCCCAGGGATTCAGCGTGCTGATCCGCGGAGTCACGGCCCAGTCCACCCGCCTGGTCTTCGAGGGCACCCATGCCCACCGGGGGGCCCAGGGGACCGAGCCCACGGTGGCCAGCCTTGAGCAAGGGGAAGGCATTCCCGAACTGCGCTACCGGGAGAATGCCCTGGCCTTCACCTATGCCGCTGCCTTCTATGAGAAACCCGGCACCACCCAGTTCCAGGTGCTGCTGGAGGGGTTCGACCGCGCCTGGAGCGCCTGGAGCCCAGGCACGTTCAAGGAATACACCAATATCCCCGAAGGGTCGTACCGCTTCCGGGTGCGGGCCCGCAACCTCTACGGAACCTTGGGCCAGGAGGCCATCTATGCCTTCCGGATCCTGCCCCCCTGGTACCGGACCCTCTGGGCCTGGGCGCTTTGGATCACCGGGGGCGGCGGGATCCTGGCGGGAGCCGTCTACCTTTACACCCTCAAGCTCCGGCGCCAGA
>CAZPUI010000088.1:0-12684 GCA_964589695.1 uncultured Solibacteraceae bacterium
AATTTAGCTGTTCATGCGATTCTCTGGCCAAGGCGCTGCCATGTGCATACACTCAGCCCACATTTCGAGAAGTACCAAGCTTTTCAGGAGGTCAATGTGTTCTGCAATCAATGCGGTAAGCCTATTCCAGATCTTAGTCTGTTCTGCCCTTCTTGTGGGAAGCGAATAGTTTTAACTGGGGAAGCGGATCAGCCAAACCAATCAAGTCTTGGCCCAAAGCCTCCACCCTTAACCCCTCCACTTACACATTTATTGGCTCATTCCAAGGCCACTACTCCTAAGCCAAAAGAGAAGCGAGGCCTTTCAGTATTTCAGAAGCTAGGAATCATTATATTTGCACTTGGCACAATAGGAATCTTGATCAGCCTATATGAAGCTCAAGAATCTGTATATTTGGAAGGAATGTTGACCGGTGGCTTCGGTCATGATTTTACTGCCATATACAACGGGGGGCCAATTTCCATATTGATTGCTATTGTTGGCATATCTTTTGTAGGTATCCCATTTTTAAGAAAACCTGATTTATTAGCTAACTGCCCACCACGTATTACCGAACAAGAACCTCTAAAAAAAGAGGTTACTTGTTGGAATTGTAAATACTATCAATCATCTTGGTATGATAATGCTACGGGCACCTGCAACCATAATAACAATAAAACACACTATTGGAAAACATGTGAACATCATGAATCAAAAACCACATTCTGATCCAAATTGACAAAATGTATATAAAATGAAATTCAACAACGCTAAATAATCGAATATGAGTAGTTCGTAAACTTTTGTTAAAGAGCTGATATAACACAATTAGGATCCTTTATTTACACATAAACCTATGTCCGAGGACGAAATGAGAATATTAGAATTGGAATAGCTTAGGTTAGAAGATGGGCGGCAGGAGACCGTTTCGGGTTGGTGGGCGGTCATTTCGTCCGACGGAGTCCTGTCATTATGGGGTGGGCAGGCAATCCCACTTGGCCAGGACTGAGTAGGTGGTCCGGCGGTCTTGATCATCCTGGCATGAAAATATAATAGCGTTTTACACTATTAATGGTTGCGCGAAGTATTATTTGATTTATAATTATCAGTACATACATCTCACCCACTATTTATGAGGCTTCTATGGCAAGCGAAAAGATATCCAGAGAAGAGATTGCTCTTCGAATGATGGCAGCCATGGTTTCAAACACGGAAGCAGGGTTTGGCCAAGTCTGTGCCTATCAGTACGGTCATATCTGTGAAATGAGTCAACTTGCATTCACAATGGCGGATAGATTCATTGAGGAACGAGATAAAACTTGATCATCTAGCAATCAATTAATCAAATATCTACATGAATTTTCGTTTTAAAGCATTCAATTAGTAAGAAGGTCTATCAATCGATCGTCGCCATCAGGTCTTTCACCGTTCTGGCTAATACGAAGTTCGCGGGGTTCTCCTTGTCCGCCAGAGCTTTGAAGTGCTGCTTACCACAAGCGATCTTGGCGCTTTCTTGGTGGCGCAGGTCCGTGGTGAGGAGGCTTCCTTTGGTTTCAATGACGAAGTAGAGGCGCTCCTGGCCATCTTGTTCCACCAGCACGGCCCAGTCGGGGTTGTAGGTCCCCAAGGGGGTGGGAACTTTGAACCAGCCGGGGAGCTTGGCGTAGACCTTCACGGCAGTGTTCTTCTCCAGGTCCTCGGCGAAGGACTTCTCGATGCCGCCTGAGTCGTAGACAACGTATTCGTGGACGCTCCGGTTCACAGCCACCATGTTCTTGAGGTAGCCGGTCAGCTCTTCCTGCTCGAAGAGTTCCTGGGCGTAGAACTCCAGGTCTCCGAGTTTCTGATACCTGATCCCATCAACCAGGGCCAAGCGCTTGCGGGCGTTGATGGCCTCCGTCGTGATCTCGATGAACGCCTGGGGGTTCCGCTTGAAGTCGTTCAGCCGCCCGCTTTCAGTAAGGATCCGGGCGAGGCTCTTCCGGGTGAGCTGGGTCTTATCCTGCAGCTCGGTGAGGATGTCCGGCAGCTCGATGTCCTGCTCCTCAAGAAAGACGGGACCGGACACGTCCTTTTTGACGGCATCGACCCCCCCCTTGCCAATGGCCAGATTGGCCCGGTGCCAGGTCATGCGGGTCTTGGGGATGGGCCGGGCCTCTTCGATGCCCTTGATGCAGTTCTTGATCAGGGCTTCGTTGTCGAAGGCCACCCGGTAGGTGGTCTTGTGCTTGATCCGATCCCACAGGGCTTTGAACTCCTCGCCCTGGAGGATGGCCTGCCGGGTCTTGATGGTCCGGCGCTCGTCGGCATTCTTGATGTCGAGCTTGCCCGCCACCTTGCGAAGGGCATCCACCACGTGGGGCAGGTGTTCGACATACGCCTCCGGCAGGGTCAGGGTGCCCTCCTTGAGGGCCGTGCGGAGGGTGTCCTGCACCTTCCCCTTGGCGTCCACGAAGCCCTGCCCCTTTAGGTGATCCCAGATGGCCTGAGAGTGCTCTACGCCCAGGGGTTTGGCCTGTCCATGCTCGTCTACGACAGGGATCCCAGCGAACTGATGCTTCTCCACCTGGCCAAACCGAATGCCCGTGTCCTGCTCGATCTCCTTCTGCAGGTTCTCGGCGAAGTCCTGGTAGCTCTCCATGGCCACCACCGTGAGGGTGTTTACCTCGAAACCCCGGATTCGCTCACCCTGCTGGTTCACGCAGAGCCGAAGGCCACGGCCGATGGTCTGGCGGCGCTCCCGCTCACTGCTCATGTCGCGTAGGGCGCAAATCTGGAAGACGTTGGGATTGTCCCAGCCTTCCCTCAATGCGGAGTGGCTGAAAATGAACTTTAAGGGCGTCTCGAACCCGAGGAGGCGTTCCTTGTCCTTCATGATCAGGTTGTAGGCCCGCTCGGCGTTATCCCGGTTGGACTGGTTGTTTTCCTGGGTATCCGACCACGCCCCCTTCTTGTCGATGGAAAAGTAGCCCTCGTGGGCGTCGGCCGCCAGAAGGTCGGGGTTCTGGCCCTTCAGCAAGGCCGCGTATTCCGGCAGCTTGATGGCCCGTCGGTATTCGGCCTCGAACAGCTTGGCGTATTCCCCTTTGATGGGAACCCCATCCGGGACCTGTTGGCGGTACTTGTCCACGTGATCAATGAAGAAGAGGCTCAGCACCTTGATCCCCATGGGGTTCAGGCGTAGCTCCTTGTCCAGGTGCTCCTTGATGGTCCGGCGAATCATCTGCTGCTGTATGGACTCAGCCGCCACCCCGCCGATGGCCTCCCCGGTCTTCAACCATCGCTCTGACCCGGGGGTTCGGATCTCCACCAGCTCCTGGCCTTTGACGGTTCGGATCTCGCCCACAAGGCTGTCGTGGTACACGGCCCTGCCAGTCACCTGCTCCAGGTCATCGCCATCTTCAATCCGCTGGGATTTTCGGACGACAGCGTGGCCCTGCTGCACATCCAGCTCGGCCACGGCCCATACGGCGCCCTGCTTGGCGTGGACTTCCTTGATTCGCACGTAGGCGGTGTTGTGGTCCCCCTCCACCACGCCGGACGCAACCTCGATCTGCTTCACCAGCTTGCGATCGTAGGCATCGACGGCATCAAGTCGGTAAACCATATGGTGTTTGTCTGCATGAGTGGCGGAGTACCGCAGGGTGCAGAGAGGGCTCATCGCGTTAAGAGCCTCCTTGCCTCTACCCTCTAATCCGCCGTCAACGCTCTGGGGTTCATCCACGATTAGAACAGGCCGCGTGGCTTTGATAAGGTCGATGGGCCTTTCGTCGCTTATTTTTTCGCTTGGCTTATATAGGTTATTCACGTCCTTCTTGTTAATGGCCCCGACGGTCACCACCATTATTTGGATGGTCGGGCTGGTGGCGAAGTTTCGGACCTGGCCAAGCTTCCCCGAATCGTAGAGGAAGTACTCGAATGGAGTGTTGGCGTAGAGACTACGGAAGTGGTCTTCGGTGATCGGAAGGGACTTGTAGACCCCCTCCTTGATGGCTACGGAGGGCACCACGATGACGAACTTGGCGAACCCGTAACGGCGGTTCAACTCAAAGATCGTCCGAAGGTAGACGTAAGTCTTGCCGGTGCCGGTTTCCATCTCCACGCTGAAGTCCCCGGAGGTCAGGGACTCGGAAGGTCGAAGGCCATTCTGGAGCTGGATACTGTTCAGGTTGGCGTGGATCTCATCGTCTAGCAGCTTGAGACGGTTGCCAACGCCCAGAGTGGTGTCCAGGCCCTCCAGGGTCTCCATGCCAAGCCGAGTCTCCTTGGACACGGTGAACTCTGAGCGGCAGATTTCCTGGCCTTGGAAAAGGGCGCAGACCGCTTCAATGGCGGAGTGCTGGTAGTCCAGGTTGGGTTCGAAGTGGAGCTTCATGCTTACAAGCTCCTAACATTGTCGAGGCCCTGTTGACTCAGAATGGCTGTGAGGTTGGTCTTTACTACATCGTCGATAAAGGCGTTATCCAGGAAAACGAAGGTGGTCTCACCGGCAGGGGCTAGTTCTTTGTGCCAGGAGGCCATGCCCAGGGCTAATGGCTCGTAATCCTGAGCGCCAATTGTTTGGTCAAGGCAGATCAGTACAACTCCCCCGCCGATGCTATGAACGGCTTTGCCGTGAATGATCCGATGATCAATTGGCACCGTCAGGTCGAGACCGAGCTTGAGCAACAATTCGAAAAGAATGTCGTCCTCGGTGCGCCCTTCATGGATGTGTTCAACAGCGTCCATTAATGTGCCACTTAGGTCGTCAGCCTCAGGCTCCCATGCACGAATGTTAGATGTATCCAATTTAAAGCTACGAAAGCCAATATCACCAATGAATAATGGATTTTCAAGACGCATTTTAGTTGAAACATTTCGAAGTCGAGCTTTCGTCATCGAAGAAATTGTTGGGAAATCGACTCTATTTGTAATTTCTGGCAATTGAATAAGAATGAAGCGTCTATCTCCATCGTCTTCTGCGTTCATCTCAAGCGTGGCGTGGCCAGTGGTTCCAGAACCAGCAAAAAAATCGAGAACTATGTCTTGTCCAGATGATGCGGTGGCCATAGAAATTAGTTTTTTTAACAAGGCCACAGGTTTTTTGCCTGCTCCAAATTCAATCCCACCCTCATGTCTACAATTACCAAAAGCATCAGAAAAATCATGCATATTCAAAATCGGTTTATATTTCTTAGACTCTCCTGATTCTAATTCTTTCCTACGATCATTGGGGACCCCTGAAAAGAATTTGCCTTTTGTAGCATCCGAACGCTTTGGACCCGTGAAGTATCGATACCCCAGACCGTCTTCACCAATTCCCGTAACTTTGTATAAAACCCCCAATCCGTCCGAATCTTTTCTTGGGGCAAGATGATCACCAAAGTACTTCCCAGATGCATTCGCCTTAAGAACTGTTCCGGTAGCCCAAGTCTCTTTTAATGCATCAATATGTGATGGAACTTTAATAATTTCGTACTCTCCATCTAAAAATATTTGCACATCTCTTTTCCCGATAACTTCTTTTCGGCCAATTCCTTTTTCGACGATCTTCCAGCAAAATTTATCGACCGTGTAATCTTCAGAATCTTTATTGGGTACGAAGTTATGTTTTTGATATATATGAATATGTTCGATTAATTTTTGGTAATCATTTTTCTCCGCCAATGTTTTTTCAGCATATCTAACTTGAATATATAAAGTTATTAAATGATTTTCTTCACCAAATATTTCATTACAAATAGCCTTTAACCGATCTGACTCACTGTCGTCAATACTGATACATATTACTCCATCATCGCGAAGTAAATTTCTTGCGAGTTTCAATCGAGGGTACATCATGTTTAACCAGTCGGTATGAAATCTTCCACTTGTCTCCGTGTAACTACTTGTTTTTTGTCCATCGCCCAGCTGTCCAGTTATTTCTAGGTAATTTTTAATATTATTTTGAAAATTATCAGGATAAATAAAATCATTCCCCGTGTTGTAGGGAGGATCAATGTATATGAGCTTTATCGCCCCTGCATAACTCTTTTGAAGTAATTTTAAAACCTCAAGATTGTCGCCTTCGATCATAAGGTTTTGAGTAGTCGCCCAGTCCACGCTCTCTTTTGGACAGGGGCGCAGGGTGCCGGTGGAGGGTGTGAGGGCAATTTGCCGAGCGCGGCGCTTGCCGTGCCAGTTCAACCCATATTTCTCCTCTCGCTCATCTACAAGCCCCCCAAGGAGCTGTTTAAGTACTTCGAAATTCACTTTGTCCTCGGTAAACACCTCTGGGAAAAGAGCTTGAAGCTGAGCGAGATTCTCGGCTACCGGATCGGCGCTCCGAGATTCGGGGGATTGGGCAGTTAGCTTTTCCATTGGAGGTCCTTGCGAGGAAACGATTAAAAGGCACTCAAGTGAACTGTTGGAGAACAACCAATTCAGCCTCCAGGTGTCGAATAGCGAGGTTCAGGTCCACTCGTTTGCTGACCTGCGTCTCTCGGGCCGCACGAGCCCGCAAGGAAGCCAGGTCACGTTCGATGCGGGAGCAGGTTTCAAGGCTAACCCGAACTCGTCGGGATTGGTCCCGGTCTACCGGTACGCCAAAGGCGCCCCTTACGGACAAGGACCGAAGACCAAGGATGCGATCACCCCAACCCAGATAGAGATTCTGCAGGTCCCCCTTGGGCAGCCCGGCCAGGTCAAGGCTGCGGAGAAAGGCGGTCTCGTTGTCCGTGGGGTGGGCCGGGTTGAGGAAGCTGGTGGTATCTACGTCCTCGACCACAAATTTTCCGGCCTCGCCCTGGGAATGACGCTTTGACGCGGTGGAAAGGGCCCACCCCTCTCCCTGGCGAAGTAGGAGCAGCACTGGGTAGGGCACGGCCCGATGCAACAGTTCCACCAGCCGGTCCACAGGGACGATGCCTGGCTTCCCGCCCCGACCAGTTGGCGCGGATCGGAGGTCCATGGCCAGCACGGCGATCTCCAAGTATTCCCGGATCTCGTCTTTGAAGGAGTCCACCCCGATGGTCCCGGGCTTCAGTGCGGCAAGCCACAGGAGTTCCTCGATGCCCTCTTGCACCGCCCGCTTGTCGGCCGCCGTGGGCAAGCCCTGTTCCAGGAGAAGTTTCTTGGGAACACGTTGGTCTACCCGTGCCGAGCCCGGGAGGGCAAGGTGGGCCAGCAGCACCGCCAGGCCGGGATCGGCCAGCAGACTCACAGCCCGCCCTCTGCGCCTTCCACGACAACGAAGGCCACGACCTCGAAGTCGTGGGTTCCCGCGAACTCCCCGCGAAGGGCGTGGGTGCCACCGGGGGTGAATAGGCTTGCCACCGCCCGCTCTTCTCGCTTGCCCGTAATGGACGCAACGGCCTTGGCCAGCAAGTCCTGGGCCTGGTCCATGTCCCGTCCGTTCCGGGTTGCCTTGTCGAACCGGGCCCAGGCTTCCAAATCGGGAAGGTCCTGACCGCTGCAGAGGGTCTTGAGGCGGTCGAGCACTTCACGGGCCTGGGTGTAGGTCAGCAACACCGCCCCATCCGCGCCCACGTGCACCAGGTAGTGGGGAGCGAGCGGGTAGCCCGGGTCCTGGGCCTTCAGGGCCGCTTCCCCCGCAGCTTGGAGACAGTAGATGACGCCGGGGGGCATCTCGCCCTTGGCCTGCACGACCCCTAGGGTGCCCAACGGCATCTGGGGAAGGCGAGCGGCGTGGGCTTTCTGCAGGCTGGCCAGGTCGATTCGGAAGTCCGTCAGGGTCATGTCGGTGATGGAGAGGCCCGTGGAGAGGTCCTCCATGTCAATGACGGCCTCCTGGAGCTGCAGGAGCTGCTTCCGCCGGTATTCCAGATCGTTCATCTGGTCGCCGGACTGCTGCTCGATCAGGTTCTCCTCGCCGGTGGCGGAGAGATCCAAGAGCACCATCCGTCCGCTGACCCGTTGTTCGAGCTTGATGTACTCCTCCAGCTCCACGTTGGGCCAGAAGTTGATGAGCTGGATACTCTTGTTGATGGAGCCAATGCGGTCGATTCGGCCGAACCGCTGGATGATCCGCACCGGGTTCCAGTGGATGTCGTAGTTGATGAGGGTGTCGCAGTCCTGGAGGTTCTGGCCCTCGGAGATGCAGTCCGTGGCGATAAGTAAATCCAGATCGCCCTCGGATGCCATTGATTCGGGGCGCTCCTTGGACCGGGGGGAGAACGCCGAGAGGATGGTGTTCTGGTCGGCGCGGAGCTTGGCGAGGGTGGTCTTGTTTCCGCCGGTGCCGGTGACCATCGCCGTCTGAATCCCCAGGTCCTTGAGTGCCCAGGGAGCTAGGTGCTCGAAGAGATACTTGGCCGTGTCCGCGAAGGCCGTGAAGACGATCACCTTGCGGTTGCCAAGGTTCAGTGGGTTTTCGACCTTCTGGCGGATGGCGTTGCGGAGGGCCTCAAGCTTGGCGTCTCGGGCGGCGCCCACGCGTTGTGCGGCCTCCAGCAGGGACGTCAGGCGGTCCCTATCTTCTTCCAGATCCTGGCGCCAACGCACGAGGTCCACGTCCTGAAGCAGGACCTTGACCTTCGAGCCGACGAGGAGGCACTCGAACATGGGGTCGTCCACGTCCACATCAGCAATGTCGATCTCTTCAACGTCTGGGGCTTGGCGATCGATGCGGTCCAGGGTGCCCTTCACGTCCGTCAGCTGCCGCCCAAGGGTCAGGGCGAAGGAGGAGACGGCGCTCTCCATGCGCTTCAGGACGTTGATTCGAAGCAGGTGGACGAGGTTCTCTTCACGATCGACCTGCCGGAACTCGCGCTCCCCCCCGTACACCTTGGTGCTGTACTTCGCGTCGTAGGCCGCCTGCTTGGCAGGCAGGACGTAGCGGAGGGGGGCGTAGGCGGCGAGGTTCAGACGCCGGATCTCGTTGTTGATCTCCCGGATGGAGCTGAACTCCCCGGCCCGGTCCACGTCCGACTTCACGTTGATGGGTTTCAGGCGCTCGGGGAACCGCCCGGTTTCCTGGGTGCCGTAGTACTTCTCGATGTGTTTGCGTGACCGGGCGATGGTCAGGAGGTCCAGGAGCTTGAAGTAGTCGAGCCCCAGCATGTCCAGGAGCTTGGAGGGTTTCCGCTCGGGTTCCGGGAGGGTGAGCCAGGCGTTGAACTGCTTCTGGGCATGTCGGCTGGTCACTTCGATGCTCGGGATGCCGTGGGCTGCGAGGGCGCCATCCTGGCCCTCGGTGACGAAGGCGATCAGGTTCTTAAGGTCCGCCAGGCGGTTGTTCACCGGGGTGGCAGAGAGCATGAGCACCTTGGTCTTCACGCCTTCTTGGATGATCCGGCGCATCAACTTGTCGTAGCGAGATTCCTTGTCCCGGTGCGTGAGTTTGTTGCGGAAGTTGTGGGACTCGTCGATCACCACCAGGTCGTAATTCCCCCAGTTGACGTGGGAGAGGTCGATGTCGCCGCTGGTGCCGTTCTCCCGGGAGAGATCCGTGTGGTTCAACACGTCGTAATTGAAGCGGTCGGCGGCGAGGCTATTCCGGCGGTCGTTGGCAGTGTAGACCGTCCAGTTGTCCCGGAGGCGCTTGGGGCAGAGCACCAGCACGCGGTCGTTTCGCAGCTCGTAGTACTTGATGACCGCCAGTGCCTCGAAGGTCTTACCAAGGCCCACGCTGTCCGCGATGATGCAGCCGCCCAGCTTTTCCAGCTTCTCGATGGCCCCAAGGACGCCGTCCCTTTGGAAACGGTAGAGCTTCCGCCAGACCAGGGTTTCCCGGATGCCGGTGGCCGTCCGGACGACTTCCTCTTCGTCCAGGGCCTTTCCCTGGCTACCAAGTAGGTGCTGGAGGATGAGGCCGTAAACCAGCGAGGGCGGCTGGGGCTCCGCCATGGTCTGCAGGTGCTGAAGGAACTGCTCCCGAGCGGCACCGCCCTCTGGCAGGGCCTGCCATACGGAGTCGAACCACTGGCGCAGCAGGGCCACTTCCTCTGGGGATTCGGCGCGATGGATCAGCCCGAAACGCTCTCCGGGGGTGATCCCCAGGCCCTCGGTCGTGAAGGCGCAGGCCCCGGAAACGGCCCACTCGTCCTTGGGGCCGGTCAGGATCAGCGATTGGGGCAAGCCGTGGAGGCTGAACCGGATCGCTGCGTGCTTCTTGATCCATTCAGAACACAACCTTGCCAGCCACCGGCTCTGCAACCGATTGCGAAACGGCCGGCACGTTGTTGAACCCAGTAGATCCCCTACCGAGCTTCCGGAGCCAGGCAACACCAGTCGGCAAGATTTAACGGCGGATAACCCCGCCAACATTTCCTCCAAGGCAAACAAGTCGAAAGCACTAGAAGCTACGTCCAGCTGCACTCCAGCCTTCAGAGCCCCGCGAAGTTCGTCGGCGACCCGGTCGATTCCGCTGTTGGAAATGAGTCGCATCTGAAGTCCGCACCGTCAAGGATTCACTTACCGTCTCATTTCAAGCTTGAATGAGCTACCCCGGACTCCAAACACCCGGCAGACAAGTAATGACGGCGAGTTAAGAATCGGCCGTTCGAAGAAGGCGTTGGACATTGGGTGAACTCGCGGATTGTTCCCAAAGGTATCAGCCCTGAAGGGACGATGACCATTGGGGGTCCATTCGAACAGACCAACAAGGTCAATTCAGTCAAACCTTGTCTGGCCGACCCTTATTGCGATCGAAAGTGAGCAACCAAGGCATTCTGCTGCCCCATTCTTAGGGATTCGGTGAGTTCCAGACGCGATCATCGCCCGAGCCAATCGCTTGCGCTCAACCGCACGGGTCGAGCGCAAGCTGCACTTCGGGCATCCAGCCATCCTGCATTAGCAGTTCAGCAACTCTTTGCTGGTCATCACCAACCAACGGTCCACCTTACGAACCAACTATTCGGCCCAACCATGCCTCCTTCGGCCATGTCGAAGACGAAGAGGCGGCCACCATCCAAGTTCTTTCGGTGTTTCCGGTGTAATGGGTGTGAAACCGGGGGGGAGGGGTCGTCTGGCTCTCACACCGCCTGGGAATTCCAAGTGTGCAGGTGTGATGCACGGACACCCGGCACACCGAGGGAGCTTCCACTGTGTGCCGCCCAGAACCAAGCTGCGGCTTCGTCTTACACCGCTCACACTCCGAACACGCACCGCGGAGGATTAGGCCCCCTTGGACGGGAAGACGTAATACCGCTTCGCGCCAAGCCCCCCGAGGTGGCAGGGCTTGGAGGTCTTCCCTCCCTCCCCCTGGAGGTAGCCCCGATCAAGCAACACCTTGGCGAGAAGCCTAGAATCGAACCCCTTGCAGGCTTCCTCGGTGAAAGTCTTCGTGAACATGTAATAAACCGTGCCCACACCTTGGACGGACTTACGGAAGCCGGCACGGTTGTTCACCCGGTGATTGGGCTCGTCGAGGTTTTCGAACCGGCTTGAGCCGTGGGTCTCCAGGAAGTGCAGCACCTGAGCTACGCCGTTCATTACCTCGGCCGCCCCTGCCCCGCCCCGCTCCTCAAGCCAACCCTTGAAGCAATCGGCGGTCCCCCGACATGCCTCACCCTTGGGCCAGGGCAGGATGCCGTATTCAGTGGCGAGCTCCCCCGCAGCCGCCACAAGACCGAAACGGTGGGCTGCACGGCGGACCTGGCCATCGGCACCCGCTGGACAGTGCACCTTAACGAAAGCATCAATGGCGTCACGAACCTCCTGGCGGTATTTTGACCCCTTCAAGGTGAGCTTCTCCAGCCAGGCCCGCAGGGGGCTTCCATAAGCCTCCCTCGATGCCGTGATGAGGTGGTCAGCAAAGGCCTGTCCATTGTCGAAACCGTGGAGGTCCTCGAAGATCCCGAATCCGCCTTGGGGGACCGCCGGGATGTCCAGAAGGCGGATCGATTGCCCCGCCTTGGGCGTCTTCCCGGCTTCCTGGCTCTTCTCCGCGAGTCCGATTTCACCCGTGCTTAGCATCAGCAGGCGCCAGGACTCCCGGGGCCGTAGTCCACCCGCAGCCTTGGACCGCAGCTTGTTCTGGCCGTTAGCGAGGAGGTAGGCGATCTGGAGGGCTTCGTTCGCATCGACCTGGCCCATCTCGTCCAGGCACAGGAGCGCGTCGTTGTGGAGCAACGCGATGGCCTCGATGCCATTCGAGGTCGCTCGCCAGGTGGTGAGGTACCCCGAGGACCGGGGTGATCCACCACACACGGAACCGGCGCAGTGAAGCGTCGTTGTCTTTCCGGTTGAGCTGGGCCCCATCAAGTTGAAGCCGCCCGATTCTAAACCAAGAGGGGTCAGGAGGGCCGGGGCGAACCCCAGGGAGATCGCGAAGGCCAGCCTGGTATTTCCGACTGCGTAGATCCCAACGCCCTGCTGCCAGGCCTGAAGATCGCCTTTCACGTGGAAAGCGTGTACATGGGCCTGGCCGGTCTGCAGGACGATGCCCTCCTTGCCAACCGCCCCAATGGTCTCCTCCGGCAGCACGAAGACGTCGCCGTGCCACCCGATCTTCGACACGGCTAAGGCCCGCACCGGGGATTTGGCCTTGGTGATGAAGTCCATGAACGCCTCCCTGGCCTTACGGTTGGAAGGGTGGAAATGCCCCCCACTCATCAGCAATGCCCTCGTCTCAAGCCCGTCTCCCGCGAGCTTCTTTCGAGGAAGCGCCAGGCGATGAACTTGCCCATCGGGGTCGGGCCACTCCACCTGCAAGCCCCATTCCTCACTCGAAACGTCACGGGTCTGGGCAATCACTCTGATCGGACCGCAGATGTGAAGCTCGTG
>CAZPUI010000089.1:0-12665 GCA_964589695.1 uncultured Solibacteraceae bacterium
GGGGGGCTACGGCTCCAAGGTGAAGACGCCCAACCTGGACCGCCTGGCTCGGGAAGGGGTGGGCTTCACGGACGGCCACAGCTGCTCCGCCGTGTCCACCCCGAGCCGCTATGGGCTTCTGACGGGCCAGTATCCGTGGCGGCACCAGCCTGCGGTGGATGTCCTCCCGGGCAACGCACCGCTCTGCATTCCGGTGACGCGCCCCACCCTGCCCTCGGTCCTGCGCGCCGAAGGCTACCGCACGGGGTTCGTGGGCAAGTGGCACCTGGGGCTGGGAACGGGCTCCCCGGACTTCAATGGGCACCTGAGCCCGGGCCCCAACGAACTGGGCTTCGATCAGACCTTTTTCATCCCCTCCACCGTGGACCGGGTTCCCAGTGTGTTCGTCGAAAACGGAAGGGTGGTGGGCCTGGACCCCCGGGACCCGATCCAGGTTGACTACGCCAAGAAGGTGGGGGATGAGCCCACGGGCCGAGAGAACCCAGAGCTGCTGCGGCTCAAGGCCTACGAGGGCCATGACGGCACCATCGTGAACGGCATCGCCCGCATCGGCTGGATGAAGGGCGGGCAGGCGGCCCGCTTCCGGGATGAGGACATCGCGGACACCCTGGCTGCCAAGGCCGTGGACTTCCTGGAGGCCCACGCCCTGGAGCCCTTCTTCCTCTTCTTCGCCACCCACGATACCCATGAGCCCCGGGTGCCGCACCCGCGTTTCCGGGGCAAAAGCGGGTGCGGCGTCTATGGAGATCAGCTCCTCCAGCTGGATGGGCAGGTGGGTCGGGTGCTGGAGACCCTCGACCGCCTGGGCCTGTCCCAGGACACCCTGGTGATCTTCACCAGCGACAACGGGTCTCCTGGGCCCGATGGCTACACCTATACCCCCCTGATGGCCCAGGATCACAAGGTCAACGGCCCATTGCGGGGCGGCAAGTACACAGCCTATGAGGGGGGCAGCCGCATTCCCATGCTGGTGCGCTGGCCCCGGCGCATCCCCGCCCGCCAGGTCTCGCCCGCCTTGGTGAGCCAGGTGGACTTCCTGGCCACCCTGGCCCAGGCGGCGGGCATCCCCCTTCCCAAGGGTGCCGGGCCCGACAGCCAGAACCTGTTGGAGGCGTTGAGGTGCAAGGACCGCCAGGGAAGAAAGGAACTGATCACCCACGGCGGCGGCACCCTCAGCCTGCGGGAAGGCCCCTGGAAGCTCATCTTCCGGCCCGAGGGCAGCGAGCTGTACCACCTTGGGAAGGACCTCGCCGAAACCAGAAACCTGGCCTCAGGGCAGCCCGAAAGGGTCCGGCGCATGGCGGCGCGCCTGGAGGAGTTGCGCGGAACCAAGGAGCGCCCGATCTACCCAACCTCCTCCAGAACCGCGGATTCGAACATCGCCACTGGGGAGATGACGGGCTCGTCCAGGGGGAGGCGCTTCCCATAGCGCTCCCGGAGCTTGGCCTGAACACGAATGCGTTCTCACGCCTCGGCCCAAGTTTCCGATACGCCTCCCATGCGGCCACCTCCCCTCCTTGCCACGCATCGGGCCACCGCAGTGGGCCTGGGCATCCTCCTGGTCCTGGGCTTGCTTGGGGGGACCGTGTGGTGGTGGCGCCATCGGTCCTTGCCCCCCAGGGTAATCCTGGTGATGCCTGTGCAGGGTCCCGATTGGCCTGGGTTCAAGCCTGGCCAGGCCTTCGCCCTGCGGGAGCTCCTGCTCATGGACCTGGAGGCGACCCTGCCCGCCGTGGTCATACGCCGAGAGCAAATACCCTCCCCCGACCAGATGAGGATCTTGAAGGGGCCCAGCTGGATCCTGAGCCTCGCGGCCACCCGAACAGGTTCCAGCCTCGGCTTGGAATGCAGCATGATTCCCGGGGAGGACTTTGCCCAGGGGAAGACAAAAGTGGAGGTCCTCCGCCTGGAGCCGCAATCTCCACGCCTGGCCCTGGCCTGGCTCCGGCGACTCCTGCCCCTGAATGTCCATCCCACCCGGAGTGAAGGTCTCTACCCACCCGAGGACGAACAGTTCTGGACCCTGCTGGAGGTGGTTCGTCTGCGGCGACATACCTGGCCCGGCCTCCAGGAGAGCAGCCGCCTTGCGGAGCACCTCGCCCTGGGGGCTCCTCAGAGCCTTCTGGGGGGGCTGATGCATGCGGACACCACCTACCGCGTGCACATGAACAATCCCCGGGGCCAGTCTCAACAACTCGCCACCACGGAAGCCCGGTTCGCCAAGGTCCTGCAGCAGGCGCCCTGGCTTCCCGAAGCCGCCTTCCAGTCCAGCCAGATGCTGGCCGATGCGGGGCGACACGCCGAGGCTCTGAAGATCCTTCAGGAGGCTCTTCTCGAGAGCCCTCACACGGCCAGCCTCTGGTCCGCCCTCTGCTACAGCAGCCGCACCGCAGGACTCCTGGACCTGGCCAAGGGTGCCTGGAAGCGCCATGGCGAATTGGTTCCAGACAACCTGGAACCGGCCCTCGTGGAAAACACCTTGCTCTACCTCGAAGATTTCGACGGCTTCGAACGTACCCTCGAAGCCCAGCAAGGCCATTGGAGGACCGGCATTGCCCACTTCTACCGCGGCTACCTGAACCTCGTGAAGGGCCGCAAGGATCCGGCCATTCAAGCGTTCAAGGACTGTGAAACCGCCACCCTCGAGGTGATGGAATTTGATCGCCTGGCCCGCGTCTTCAGACTCTCCCTTGAAGGCAAGGCCGAAGAGGCCCTGGCCCTCCTCCGGGACCTGGACCACCACCGGGTGGGCCTCAGCGTGCCGGACGGCGAATTCACCTTCAAGCTGGCGGAAGCCTATGCCCTGCTGGGTGCCCAGGAGGAAGCCGTGGACCTGGTCAAGCGCGCCCTCTTCCAGGGCTTCACCTGCGCCCGCTGGTACGAGCGGAGCCCCTTCCTGCGGGATCTTCAGGGCCTGCCAAGGTTTCGTTCGCTCCTTGCCACCGTCCAGCAGCGCCAGGCCCTGCTCGCCGCCAAGTATCCCCCTTCGGCGTTCGGGCTCTGACCCATCGTTGACAGTAGGCCAAAGGTTCATGATCGTGACACTTCGTGACCGGGGTTGGCTGACACTCCAAGGAATCCACCCCAAGGATGTCCAGCCCACCAATCTGCTCGCGAGGTTCCCATGCGTGTTGCCTTCCTCCTGCTCGGCCTCCTGGGTTCCGGGCTGCTCCAGGCCGACGACCATCTGGTCCGGGAGTCAACCCGGACCTACATGGGACGCACGCGGCCCCCGCAAAGGTCGGAAGTCTGGATCACGGAGGGGAAGGTGCGACTCCAGTTCAGCCGTGTGGTCTCCATCCTCCGCCACGACCTTGGGGTGCGATGGACCATCCTCACCGAGAAGAATCGTTACCTGGAAGAGCCCCTCAGGACGACCCCCCAGGGGGTCAAAGCCGTTCGTATTCAAGAGGCTGGCTTCAACTACGAACCCATCTACACCTGGAGGGTGAAGGATCCCGGTACCCAGGAGGTCCTGGAAGGACGCCCCTGCCAGCGCCTGCGGGTGGAAGGCGAGGCGGATTTCGCCTCCGAATCTCAGGAGCTCTGGGTGGACCGCGCCCCCGGCCTGGATATGGCCCGGTTTTTCCGCCAGGTGCTGGCCCTTGAACTTCCGGAGGATCGACTGGCCCTCTTCAGGGGCTCCGAGCCCTTGCGCACTGGGCTGGTGATCAAGTCCGTGACCACCACCGAACCAGCCATCGCGCCAGCCTCCGTGGTCACGAGCCGCATCATCAAGGTGGAGCAGGCCGAAGCTCCTGCGGGGTTCTACGACCTTCCCGCCGGCTGCGTCAAGGTCGCCACCCTTGAAGCCCTGCACCAATAGGATCCACGATGTTCAAAGCCCTCGCCCTATCCCTTGTCGCCTTGACCCTGGTGGCCCAGAGCCCCAAGCCCCTGGAACCCTCCCTGCGCATCGACCTCAAGCGCCTCGAGGAGACCTGGCACCTCCTGGACCGTCATGCCCAATCCATCTGGCCCGGCTGGACCACGTACCGAGACGTGCCCTTCAAGTATTCCTATCCCAACCTGGTGGAGATGCTCGTGGGTCACCCCGACCCCACGGATGGCTTCGAGCCCGTGAAGGATGGGGTCGTGGATGGCAAAACCGTGCTGCTGGACCGGCGCAATGAAGTACCGGTCAAGCTGGAAGGCCAGCTGGGGGGAGGCGGCGGCATCATTCCCTACGGCAAGACCAAGCCCGTGCAGATCGTGGCCCTCCGCATGGCGCCGAACCTTGGCGATTCTGGCTCCAAGGACATCGAAGTCTTCACATCCAAGGAACTCGATCGCCTCAGCGATGGCCAGATGCTGGTGAATGTGCACGAGCTCTTCCACTGCTTCCAGGGCCAGCAGACCGAGTGGCAATTTGGGAACCTGAGCTTCAACCCCGATGCCAACTACGCCCTGTATTCCGAGGTGGAGGGCCTGGCCCTGGAGCGGGCCTACCTGGAGCAGGATGCCGCCAAGGCCAAGGCCCACCTTCTGGATTTCCTGGCGGCCCGGCGCCTGAAGCGCACGAGCATGGAGCCCGAGGAGCGCAACCAGGAATCCGAGGAAGAGATGATGGAGGGCACCGCCACCTATGCCGAAGCCCGGCTGCTGGAAGAACTCGCCAAGGGGTATACCCCCAAGCTCACGCCCAAGGATGACCCCTGGTACGGGGGGTTCAAGAAGTCCGAGGCCTTCCTGGCCACCAAGCTGGGCCAGCTGCGGAAGGACCAGGGGCTGAGCCTCCAGGCCCGCAGCAAGAGCTACAGCTATGGCTGCTTCCAGGCCCTGCTCCTGAGCCGCCACTACCCTGAATGGCGCGCCGATTTCTTCGCCAGCCGGAAGATGATGGACCGCATCCTGGAGGAGAAACTCAAGCCCACCCCGGAATTCCTGGATACACGGGCCAAGACCTTCCAGGAACGGTTCCCCCTGGAAGCACTCCAGAAGAAGCATGCTGAGCAGATCCGCAGGCGCGATGAGGCCTACCGTCTCATCACGGAGCGGAAGGGTCGGAGCTACGTGGTGAACTTCAAACCCACGGGGGAATACCTGAGGCCCAAGGCCCGGGAACCCCGATTCGAAATCGGGATCACCCACCTCTTCCCGAAGGGGATCGAGTCCCTCCAGATTCAGGAGGTCACCTTCACCGGCAAGGAGACCCCCACACAGCAGGACCAGCTCTACTACCTGAAGTGGGTGGACACCGCCCCCCAACCCAAGCCCCACACGGTGGAAGGACGCGAAGTATCGCCGGGCATCTACACCGATGCCACCTTCACCTGTGAGGGTTTCAGCCTGCGGGCTCCGAAGCTCAAGGTCCAGGAGGACGCGGGCCGGGTGAAAGTGACGGTGCTGGAAAAGGTGCGGCCCCGTTGAGGCTGTCCAAGGGGTAGGTCCTCGGTACTCGCCACCCTCGACGACCCTGGTTCCCGAAAATTCCGCAGACCCGTGGCGGAGGGGGCAGGATTCACGGTGCATACCCAAGGGTCAAGCCTTCATGAGGGTGGCTTCCGTGAGGTCCACGGGTTCGATGGCCACTCGCCTGCTGGCCATCCAGACGAGGTTGGATCATTGGGGTTCGGCCCCAAAGCCATGAGGCGGCCTCCGTCAAAACCTGTGAGCCAGGTCATAGGTTCAGCATTCCGTCGGTATACCGATAGTATGCTGTTCCTCCTGGAGGCTCCCATGGAGGACAACAGCGCGCGCAGGTCGATACCGGGTGCCCCAGGCGGAGAGGTGGACCGGGTCTACATCCAGCTGCGGGAGTGGCTCATGGAGGGCATCCTGGCCCCGGGATCCTTCCTGGCGGAACCGGATCTGGCGGCCCGCTGTGCCACGAGCCGAACCCCCGTGCGGGAGGCCTGCATGCGGCTCCACCAAGATGGCTGGCTGGACCGCTACCCCAAGAAGGGCTTCTTGGTGAGCCCCATCTCGGTGCGCGACATCGTGGACCTCTACCAGTACCGAAAACTGCTGGAATGCTATGCGGCGGAGAAGGTGGCCCTGTCCATCGGCCCCGCCCAGATGACGGCCCTCCGCAACCTCCTGGCCCCCGAAGGGGACCCTGGGGCCTCGGCCCAGGACCTGGTGCGGGCCAACGAGGCCTTCCACCTCCAACTGGCGCGCCTGGCGGGCAACGGGCGGGTCCTGCGTCAGCTGGAGCTGACCCTGGCCTTCGCCCGCCGACTCGACACCCTCTACCTCCAGAAGGATCCCAGCTGGATCGCCCATGACGACCTGTTGGCGGCCCTGGAGGCCCATCACAGCGGCTGGGCCAAGGAGGCCATGGCCGCCCACCTCGACCATTGCCAGGACTGTCTGGTGAAGCTCTTCGGTACCTGAGGTCCAGAGCCAATCCATCCCTCCTGCTTGCCCCCCACCCAAGGAGACTTCCATGTTCACCCACGCCCTCGTCCGCCTGCCCGGTGCCAATTTCGCCGATGGCCTGACCACCGTCGGTCAGCTGGGCCACCCCGACCTGGACCTGACCCTGGCCCAGCATCAGGCCTATTGCAGGGCCCTGGAGGCCTGCGGTCTGCGGCTCACCACGCTGGAGGCGGACCTGGACCATCCCGACAGCACCTTCGTGGAAGACACGGCGGTGCTGGTGCCCGGGGCCGCCATCCTCACACGGCCTGGCGCCCCCAGCCGGGAGGGCGAGGTGAGCCGCATCCGGGAACCCCTCTCCAGGTTCTTCACCCGGATCCACGCAATCCAGACCCCGGGCACCGTGGATGGTGGGGACATCTGCGAGGCCGGGACCCATGTCTTCATCGGCCTCTCCCATCGCACCAACGCCGAGGGGGCCCGCCAGCTCGCGGCCTTCCTGGCCCTGGAAGGACACACCTCCGCCACCGTGGACATCCGGCAGCTGAAGACGATCCTGCACCTGAAGAGTGGCCTGGGGTACCTGGACCCCCAGACCCTCGTGGTCATCCCAGAACTGGCGGACCACCCAGCCTTCGACGGCTACCGCAAGGTGCTGGTGGATCCCGAGGAGGCCTACGCCGCCAACTGTGTGCAGGTGAACCAGCGGGTGCTCATCCCCAGCGGCTTTCCCAGGCTGGAGGCCCGGCTTCGGGGCCTGGGCTACGACCCGCTGCTGCTGGACATGAGCGAATACCGGAAGATGGACGGCGGGCTTAGCTGCCTGTCGCTGCGGTTCTGATTCAGCGCCCCCCTGAGCAACCCGTCCCATCCAGTCCCCTGCCAGAATGGAGGAGCCCCTCTGGAGCCCCCATGCGCGCCCTGGCCCCGTCCCTTGCCCTGCCAGCCCTGGTCCTGTCGGCCCAGCCCAGCGAACCCATCCGCCTGGCCGTCCTGCCCCTGAAGGTGGAGGGGGCCAATCCCTTCGGCGACCTCACGGACACCCTCAACACCCTGGTGGTGCAGGCGGCCCTGGACGCCAAGGGCTTCCAGATCGTGGAGCGCCAGCAGGTCCAGGCCTTACTCAAGGAGAGCAAGTACCAAGCCTCGGGCCTGGTGGACGAGGCCAGTGCCGCGACTCTGGGCAAGCACCTGGGTGCCCGCATGGTGGTGGTGGGCTCGGCCTTGCCCTTCAAGGCGGCCGGGGACAAGGTGGGCATCACCCTCAGCGTGCGGCTGGTGGACGTGGAGACCGCGTCCGTGATCCACAGCTGGATGGAAACCACCCGCCAGACGGACCTGGGTGAAGCCTTCGCCCAGCTCTCCGAAAAGCTGAGAACCCGCTTCACGCAGGTGGCCAGTGCCAAAGATGGCAAGGCCCAGCCCGCGACGCTGGTGGTCCTACAGGAGGGCAAGGTCACCCGCATCCACCGGGGCAAGACCCACGCCCAACCGGAATCCTGGACCACCCTCAATGAAACCCTGAACAGTTATCAGGTTCTGCCGGAGCAGGCGGCGACCATGCTGCGGAGCAACGGGCGCCAGGTTCGCACCCTCACGCTGCCTCCCGGCATGGGCCTCCAGTCCCTACCTCCCGATCAATTGAAGGACGTGGGACTCATCCTGTGGCTCACCCTCGACCGGTCCGCGAAATCCCACACGCTGGAGAGGGAGGCGGAGCATATGGCGACCTTGAGCGTCCAGCTTTTCCAGATGCCCGACCGACGCCAGGTCCACTCCGGAACCCTCAACCCTCCTTCCGTGAAGGCGGAGCTTTACAAGGGCACGCATCCCCTCCTCGGGGCACTCTTGTGGGAGCTGCGAACGTTCATCTCGAAGCTTCCGCCCCAGCTGCTGGAGGCGGTGAAGCAGTAACGGGCAGCTATCCCTGGGCCAGCGTCATGCGACGTGAGCCTTGCCCACCCTTTGGAAGGGCGTGGAGACGCAAGCATCCCTTCATCGTGGCTCATCCACCCTTCTCAATTCCGGCACCGCAGCCTTCTCCACCAAAGGCTTCAGCCGCGCGGGGTCCATGTCCCGCACGAAGGCGGGGTTGCCGATCCAGATGCGGTTGAAGCGGAAGGTCTTCATTTCCTTCAGGGCCTCCTCCGGCTTCCAGCCCTGGACCACGATGCGGTAGGCCGCGGCGTTGTAGCCCGTGCGGTCCCGGCCCTGGGCGCAGTGGATGAACACGGGCCAGTTGGCCTTGTTCTCCATCACCTTCAGGAAGGTGACGATGTCCTTCTCCTTGCCCCTCCAGGCCCGGGAGGGGATGCGCAGGTACCTTAGGTTGGTGCCCTTCATCAGTTCCAGATCGTCGTGGTCGTGGCGCAAGCTCACCACCGTGCGCACCCCGGCCTTCTCCAGGGCCTTGAAGCCCTCCGCCGTGGGCTGGCTGCCCCGCCAAAGGGCCTCGTCCACCTTGGCGAAATTGATCACTCCGGGCATGCAGTCATCACAGGGCTTCAGGGCCACCGGGGCGGGGGGTGGGGCCGCGGGATGTTGGGGCAGGAGGAGCAGAAGGGGCAGCAGCAGGGTCAAGGGGGTCATGGGCGGCCTTGGATGGGGTGCTTCGATCATAGGATGGCTTGGGCTCCGAGGGGGAACCCAGGGATCCCCGCGACCCCAGGTCGGCCTTCCCTGGCTCTATCCCGCGCAAGCGCCATCCCTGAAAACCCAGTTTTTGTCATTCCCACACCCCCGCCGGCACCTGAGGAGAGACCTTCCCTCATCTTTTGAGGCAGTCTGGAGGTCCATGTCTCGTACCCTGTCCTTCCCAACCCCCCAGGAGGTTTCATGCTTCGAACCACGTTCCTCTGCACCGCAGCCCTCGTGCTCAGCGCCCAGACCACCCTCAAGCAGATGCGGCCCAGCCCCGGGGCTTCCGTGATGCAGGAGGTGGGCATCAGCACCGTGAAGATCGACTACTACCGGCCCGGGGTGAAGGGCCGGGAGATCTGGGGCAAGCTGGTACCCCAGACCGAGATCTGGCGCGCCGGGGCCAACGAGGCCACGGTCCTGACCCTGAGCGACCCCGCGACCATTGCCGGCAAGCCTGTGCCCGCTGGAAGCTACGCCCTCATGGTCATCCCCGGCAAGGACAAGTGGACCTGGATCCTGAGCAAGAACGCCAAGCAGTGGGGAACCTACGCCTACAAGGCCGAGGAGGACCTCATGCGCTTTGAGGCCCCGGTGCGCGCCATGCCCCACAGCCAGGAGTGGATGACCTTTGACATCGACCTGGCCAAGCCCGACACGGCCAAGGTGGAACTGCGGTGGGAGAAGCTCGCCTCCGCCTTCGAGATCAGCTTCGACACCAAGGCCATCTACTGGGCCCACCTCGAGGACACCCTGAAGAAGGCCAAGCCAGAGGAAGGCATGATCTGGCTCCAGGCGGCCACCTATTGCATCCAGAACAAGGTCCAGCTGGACAAGGCCGCGGAATGGCTGGAAGTGAGCCTCAAGGCCGGTGTCACCGTGCGCAACCTGGGGGCCAAGGCCAACCTTCTGAAGCTCCAGGGCAAGTCCACCGAGGCCCTGGCCACCCTGGACAAGGCCATCGCCCTGGCCGCCGACCCTGCAAGCAAGACCAGCAAGGCTGCCCAGGACAACCTGGCCAAGCTCAAGGCTGATTGGACGGCTGGGAAGTAGACCTTCGCTTGAATCATCCCCTGAACTGAGCCCCACGGCCCCTCTTGAGCCTGCCCATGCGTCGTCTGCCCGCCCTCCTCGCCCTTTCGGCCCTGACCTTATTCCAGCCCGCCCAGGCCCAGGTGGCCCGGAGCAGTGCCGAGCTCCAGCTCATGCTGGATCGGCTCCAGGTGCTGGGGAGCGTGCTGTACGTGGCAGCCCACCCCGATGACGAAAACACGGCGCTGCTCACCTACCTCGCCAAGGGGCGCAAGCTGCGGGCCGCCTACCTCTCCCTCACCCGGGGTACGGGGGGTCAGAACCTCATCGGCCCCGAGCTGGGGGAGGCCCTGTCCACCCTCCGCACCCAGGAACTCCTGGGGGCGCGCCGGGTGGATGGCACGGAGCAGTTCTTCACCCGGGCCCTGGATTTCGGCTACTCCAAAACCGCAGCGGAGACCTTCCGCCTGTGGAACCGGGAGGAAGTCCTGGCGGATATGGTCTGGGTGATCCGCAGCTTCCGGCCCGATGTGATGGTGTCCAGGTTTGCACCTACGGGAGGTGGCCACGGCCACCACAGTGCCTCGGCCCTCCTGGCCAAGGAGGCCTTCGAGGCCGCCGGCAACCCCAGCCGCTTTCCGGAACAACTGGTCCATGTGAAGCCATGGCAACCCACCCGACTGCTGTGGAATGCCTACCGGTTCGATGGCACGGCCCCGGCCACCACCCTCAAGATGGAGGTGGGGGCCTTCGATCCGATCCTTGGCAAGTCCTACGCCGAGCTGTCCGCCGAAAGCCGCAGCAACCACCGCAGCCAAGGCTTTGGCGCCGTGCCCGCCCGTGGGACCCGCACGGAGCAGTTCGAATGGGTGGCCGGAAGGACGGCCCAAAGTGATCCCCTTGAGGGTGTAGACCTTAGCTGGGGAAGGATCCCAGGGGCCCAGGCGGTGCAGCGCCACCTTCGGGAGGCCCGGGAGGCCTTCCGTCCCGACCAACCCGAAGCCGCCCTGCCCGCCCTCCTGCGGGCCAAGGTGGCCATGGACAAGCTGCCCGCCGACCCTTGGGTGACCCACAAGCAGGGGGAACTGGCAGAAGTTCTGCGCCTCTGCGCCGGGATCTGGGTGGAAGCCGTGGCGGAAAAACCCCAGATCTCCCCCGGAGAGCCCCTGGGGGTGTCCGCTACCGCCTTGGCCCGGGGAAAGGTCCCTGTGACCCTGCGGGGGATCACCCTCGGAGGGGGTCCCCTGAGCCCCAAGTCCCAGGTCCTGCCCCAGAACCAAAACGTCAAGGAGGACTTCAAGCACGTCTTCCCCCTCGGAACCTCCTGCACGCACCCCTATTGGCTGCAGGAGGCCTCCAGGGGCGGCATGCAGGGTCCCACGCCCCTGGAACTGACGGGTCTGGCGGAAGCGCCCCCTGTCCTGGAGGCCCGTTTCCACCTGAGCCTGGAGGGGACGGATTTCGACCTCACCGTACCCGTCCTCTACCGCTGGCGCGATCCCGCGCTGGGGGAGCGCATCCAGCCCCTGGTGGTGCTGCCTCCCGTGGTTGTGAACCTTTCTGAACCCGTGCAGGTCTTTGGAGACCGCAAGCCGCGGGAGGTGGAATTCACGGTTATCGCCGGGGCACCCAAGGCCTCCGGCACGCTTCACATCAAGGTTCCCGAGGGCTGGCGGGCGGAACCCGCTTCCCTACCCTTCCAACTCACCAGGGCCTTCGAGGAACAAAAGCTCCGGAGCCGGATCACCCCCCCCGAAGGGACGGAGGTGGGCCATCTGTCCCTGGAAGTCCGCCAAGGGGACCGAGCCTACCCAGCCCGGGGACTGGAAAAGGTCGACTATCCGCACATCCCCCTTCAGACCCTCTTCCCCCTGGCCACCGCCAAGCTGACCCGGGTGGATCTCCGTCACAACGGCAAGCGCATCGGCTACGTCATGGGCGCAGGGGATGAGATTCCCCAGTGTCTGCGCCCCCTGGGCTACGAAGTGGACCTCCTCAGCGACGAAGCCTTGGCCACCATGGATCTAGCCCGCTTCGATGCCATCGTGGTGGGCATCCGGGCCTTCAATACGCGACCCCGGCTGGCCCAACTCAAGGGCCGCCTTCACGACTACGTGGCGGCAGGGGGCACGGAGGTGGTGCTCTATGCCGTGAACTCCGGGCTGGTGACGGACACCCTGGGACCCGTGCCCTTCAAGATCGGGCGGGAACGGGTCACGGAGGAGGATGCCCCCATGACCTTCCTGGCCCCGGACCACCCCGTGTTGAATTGGCCCAATCGCCTGGGTTCCGGAGACTTCCAGGGCTGGGTCCAGGAACGCGGCCTCTATTTCGCCGAAGGGTTCGACAACCGCTTCACCCCCATCTTCTCCGCCCAGGATTCTGGAGAAGCCGCCACGAAGGGGTCGCTCATCGTGGCGAGGCACGGCAAGGGCCACTACGTCTACACTGGCCTGGCCTTCTTCCGTCAGCTTCCCGAAGGCGTCCCCGGGGCCTACCGCCTCTTCGCCAACCTCCTGGCCCTGGGGAGTGCACCCACCCGCCCCCAGTAATGGCCACCGAGCAACCGACCATGCCCACCCTCGAACCCAGTCCCGAGCCCCGGACCCCTCTGGGTAGCTGGACCCGCCTCTATGGCCTGGTGCTGGGCCTGCTAGCCTTGGACATTTTGCTGC
>CAZPUI010000090.1:0-12504 GCA_964589695.1 uncultured Solibacteraceae bacterium
CGACTTTTCGGCCCGGCCGAGGATGGTGCGCTGCCCTTGGGCGAGGAAGCCCGGCTCTCCCACATCCAGATCCGGCAGGGGGCGGTAGCCCCCGAAGCCGGCTCCCAGCCGGGTGCCCTGGGCCAGGTCATCGGCGGCCCCCACCGGGGTCAGGTTGGAGATCCCTTCGGGTGTATGCCATTGGAGCAATCCCCAGGGACCCGGTCCGGGGATGGGCAGGGGGCGGAGGAAGGTGTTCCAGACCCGGGCCCCCCCCTCGCCCCAGGCTCCGAGGGCCAGGGCGAAGAGGCCCATGGCCAGCACCCAGCGGCGCAGGGAGGGGCGGGACGGGGGTAGGGGAAGGTGTGGGGTCATGAGGGCTCGGGTCCAGGGTCCCCCAGGCCCGGGGGGCCCGCAAGGGCAAGCCGTCGCGTCCAAACGACTTGACCATGTGAGATCTGGCCCGGTAGGAGGGGCCGCAGCCATAGGAATTGAACCACCCCAAAAAATACCGGAATGGCCCCTGACGGACCTCCTCCCCGAATTCGTGGACGTTTTCCCCCGGTTCGCGGAAAGGTCTACACCTCCTTCCCTCCTTCCGTAATCCTTGGGTCTGCCTTCGAGGTTTCCATGCACCGCTTCACCCTCCTGCTGCTGGTTCTGGCGCCCGCCGCGGTGCGGGTCCAGGCCGTGGAACTTTCAGGGCCGCGGGCCTTCGAGGGGGTGCGGACCCTCCAGGTTCGGATGGGGGGGGGCGAATGCCGTCTCAGTCCCTCCACCGATGGGAAGGTGCATGTGGAGGAAAACCCCCTAACCTCAGACACCACCCTTCAACAGACCGGGACCCAGCTCAGGGTCCAGGCCTCACCCAGCGGGCGCGCCACCCTCCACCTGTGGGTTCCGGGGGGACTCGTGGTGCACTTCCAGTCCACCTCCGCCAACCTTCGGGTGGAGCGGATTCAGGTGGACCTCCAGGCCAGCACCGCCACGGGTCAGGTGGAGGTCCAGGGGGTTCAGGGCAGTCTGCGGGTGGCCTCCGCCAGCGGGCAGGTGCGGGTCAAGGACTGTGATGGCATGGCCCTCACCGCCGACACCGCCCTCGGGGGCCAAGAGGTGGTCCGGGTGAAGGGCCGCCTGAACCTGCGCACCGGCAGCGGGCGGGTGACCCTCTCGGATTTCTCCGGGGAGCTCGGGGTGAGCGCGGGGTCGGGGGATGTCCTTCTGCGGCAGGTCTCGGGCAACCTCGGCGTCAGCAGTGGCAGCGGAGATATTCAGGCCGAGCGCCTTGCCCTGCAGGAACGGGGCACCTTCACCAGCGGCAGTGGCGATGTGGTGGTGGACATGCCCGAAGGCAGCGCCTTTCGCCTTCAGCTTCAGACAGGCTCCGGGGACGCCCAGGTGCGACTCCACGGACGTCCCGCCCGGGGATTCTTCGAATTCAGCGTCACCCGCGGGGTGGGTACGGTGGCCGCCACGGAGGCCTTCGACCGCTCCGAGGAACTGCCCACCCGTCCACCCACCTTGCGCACATCCTTCACCCGCGGGGCCCCGAGCCCCCAGGTCTTCATCCGGTCCGGCAGTGGTCGGGCCGAATTGCTGAAATAACCCATCCCTTCCAAGGGATCCTTTGTACGGAGGTACCCATGTACTTCAGCCGCACCATGGCCGCGCTCGTCCTGGCCCTTGCTCCCCTTGCCGCCCAGACCGTGGTGATCCAGCCCACCAGCAAGGGCACCGTCACCGAAACCCGCAGCCTGCCGCTGGCCTCGGGCTCCACCCTCACCGTGAAGAACGTCAATGGGGGCATCAAGGTGGAAGGCTGGGACAAGGCAGAAGTGTCCTTCACCGGCGAATTCAAGCCCAGCAGCGACGATGAGCACGTGAAGGTGGTGATGGAACCCGGTTCCGGAAAGCTGGACATCGTGGGCGAGTATCCCAAGCGTTCCGGGGTTCGATTCACCTCGCCCCAGTGCCAGATGACCCTCAAGGTTCCCCACAACCTCAACGTGAAATTTGTCACGGTGAATGGGGGGGTTCAGGTGGTGAATCTGAACGGAACCACCGTTGCGGAAACCGTGAATGGAGGCATCGAGCTCGAGGGCTTGAAGGGCGGCCTTGAACTGAAAAGCGTGAACGGCGGCATCAAGGGCAAAAACCTGGACAGCCAGGGCAAGGCCGTGGCGGCGAGGACCGTGAATGGCGGCATCCGCCTTCAGGTGAGTGGGCTTAAGGGCCAGCTCAAGGCCACCACCGTGAATGGCTCCGTCTCCTTCAACGCCAAGGGGGCCGAGAATGTGGAAGTGAAGCGTACCAAGGTCACGGCCACCTTCCCGGGAGGAACGGAAAGCATCTCCCTGTCCACGGTGAATGGGTCCATCACGCTGGAGTGACCTTAGCCTCAGGGCTCCCGAGGGGGCCCATGACCACGAAGCATCCAACGCCCCGCCCTGCGCTCGCAGGGCGGGGCGCTTGACCTCAGGGCTCGCAGGTCAGGCAGGTGGCATCCGTGGGTCGGGGACAGCTGAAGTTGACCGAGGGCTGCGTACGGGTCCGACAGGGGTACAGGCATGTATCGGTGCGGCCAACGCCGCCCTGGATTTGCTCCATCATGCCAATGGTTTCCTTGCAAAGGTTGAGCTTGTGCATTTTGGTGCCTTTCTTGAATGCTGGGGATGGACCCCAAGGTGGGGGGAATGTGATACGTGGTGCTGGGCAGCCTTCGGCTAGCACGCAGTGGCTGTGTACGGACAACCGACCATCGAGAACTTGGGTGTCGTGGCGCACGCCATGGGGGACTTGGAGGTGGTGGGGAGGAGGCTGGTGCCCCCGGGAGTGTTCCGCTGGGCCTGGTCGTCCAGACGCGTCAGAGACTCGCGGCAAAGGATTAGCTTTGGCGTCATTCTATTTCCGATCTTCTAGATGATTCGAAGAATCAAAGCCTTCGGCCAATGCGCCTCAAACCGTGGTTACGGATTGGAGGTGAGGCTCTGATTCCAGGGATCAGGATGGTGTGGGTAAGGTTGTAGGCTCCCGGGGCTACCCCACGATAGAAACGCCAGTGTTAAAGGACCTTAAGGCAGGTTGAAGGGGTCCGGGTACTCGAGGGTGGCCTTGCCCAGCTGGGCGTTCACGCACACGTAGGCGGCGGCGCGGCGCTTGCCATTCAGGCTGCCATCCCCCGAATCCGCCAGGTAGTCGTGGTGGCTGATCTCCAGGCTGGAGGGCAGGTTCAAGGGATTGACCGAGGGCGGGGTGGGCATGGAGGTGCTGGGTTCGGGGCCATAGCGGCCCAGGGCGCGGTGGGAGGCGTGGTCGCTGTACGAATCATCCAGGGCATCCCCGGCGGGGAAGGCGAGGCGCAGGACCTGGTCTTCCAGGGAACTCAGGACCGTGACGCGCTGGGCCGCTGCGGCGGCCTTCTGATACCTCGCTGGCACCGCTAGACAATCGCTGTCCACGGCCCCGGCCATGAGGACCACTTGGCCGCCGGTCCTGCCCATGCCCTGTAGGACACTCAGGGCTTCCATCACCACTTTGCACCCCAGGCTGTGGGCGATGAAACAGGGGGCCTGGCCCTTGGGTCCATGGTCCCTGATGAAGGTGGCCAAATTGTAGGCTGTGGTGTCGGCATGTTTGGGGGCCGTGAGGTAGGCGAAGGGACCCAATACAAAGGCCGTGTCCCCGGGCCAGAGCACCCCCACCATCACATGGTCCTGGAGCCCGAATTGCAGCAGGGCGTTCCGGAAGCCGCTTAGGGTCTGGTGGCCTTCCTCCCGGTTGACGTTGAAACCATGGACGAGGAACACCACACCCGTGCCCTCCCGCAGGACCGACGAACGCTCCCCGAAGGGCACGGGGGTCAGACCATCCTCGCGGTACAGGGTCCCTTGGGTGACGGGCCCGCCATAACGGCGACCCCTGAAATCCAGCCAGTAGAGCTTTCCCATGGTGGACCTCACTTCTGGGCGTAGGCGTCTTTGGCGGCCTTGAGGAAGCCCACCAGGTCCTTGGCGATGGGGGCGATGGGCACTGCGCTGATGCCCACCACCAGGGCCTTGCCTAACCCCACTTCGTTGAAGGCGACCAGCAGCATGGAGACCCCCAGGGCGAAGACGCCGGCCCAGATCTGGAACCAGGCGGTCCTGGACTGGTAGGCCCGGGTCACGCTCAGGTTGATGCGGGCCTCCAGGGCCGCATCCAGCATGGACATGGCCCGGCGCGCCGCTTCGGAGGGGGGCGTGGGCTTGACGGTTTCCGTCCGGGTGGAGGGGGCCTGGCTGAGCTGGTCCGCGGCGGAGGCGGCGCCCCGGAACTCCTTCAGGGCACTTTCACCCTGGTCGGGATCCTTCATGAAGCGGGCAAGGAGTCCCCGGGCGTCCTGATCAGGCAGTTCCCACAGCGCCAGGTTGAGGCCCTGGCGCAGGAAGCGCATGGCCTCCTCGGGGCTCTTGCGGTAGGCCTGCTTCAGGAGCAGGTCCGCACCCTCGCCATACACGGACTCCAGGGCCTGCTGACCCTCCTTGCCCAGAAAGTCCTGCACATGCTTGATGCCCGCCTCCCCCAGGCGGCCGCGGGTGCCCTTCAGGGCCTCCACGAAACTGAAGGACGCGAGCCCCAGGGCACCCGCCTGGGTGATGAAGGCCGTAAAGCCATCGAAGAGGGCTGAGGACATGGCAGGCTCCATGGGAAGGGCCGACCCCTAGGGCGGCATGGGGTGGGAGATTTGTATTCATGGAACACTGCTTTTATTTATGTGTCAATCTTGGAATCGGGTGATTGGGTCAATTCTTTGAACAAATTGAGTCGTGAACGTGAATCAGTGGATAGAGGATATTTGGCCTGGCTGGTTTTGAGGCTTGAACCTGTGGTGATTTCCTTGGTGGGGCTGAATTTGATATGAAATGTTCGGGCGTTGTTTTCTTGGATAGGGTAAGATCAAATAAAAATCATTGAAGCAGAGGGAAGGGAGAGGTCGGATCATGACCTATCCCCTTTAATCCTGTTGCTTTTTGCATGATCCGCTTTGCTCCCGCGTGCAGGGACCCAAGGCCATCAGTTCTGGAATCGTTGCAAGCCAAAGTGTTTTTTACCTGGTTTGGTTTTCATGGCTTGGCTTACTCAAAGGGGGCCCTCTGCGGCGACATCCCGTCAAGGGCGGAATCGCTGGCCCGCTTCATGAAATTCGGGTGGATCCTGAGACCACCTGGGCCCAGAAGCCCGGGTCGTCTGCGCCCGCGAGCTGGTTCCGTGGTGGGAGGTTTCAGGACCCCCCTCTCGTGTGTGCTAGGACGCTTGGAATTGAAGTTCAAGCGAATGCCAAGCTGCGTGGCCCAAGGCCTGGAACTTACTTCTTGGGGGCGTTGGGTTGCTTGCCCGGGGTGGGTTTCTTGGCCTTCATCCCACCCAGCACCTTGGCGGACTTGATGGTCACGGCCTTCAAGGGCTTGTCGCCGGGGCCGGTTTGCACGTCCCGGATGGCATCCACCGTCTCCATGCCTTCCACCACTCGGCCGAAGACGCAGTAGCCCCAGCCGTCCTGGCCAGGGGCATCCAGGAAGGCGTTGTCCACCACGTTCACAAAGAACTGGGCGGAAGCGCTGTGGGGATCCGAGGTGCGGGCCATGGCGACGCTGCCACGGACGTTCTTCATGCCCTTCGCCAGGGCCTCTTTGGCTTCGTTGCGGACCGTGGATTTGGCGGGCTTCTCCTGGCCCTTGGCGTCCATGCCGCCGCCCTGGACCATGAAGTTGGCGATGACGCGGTGGAAGGTGGTGCCGCTGTAATGCCCGGCCTTCACGTAGGCCAGGAAGTTGGCCACGGTCTTGGGGGCCGCCTCGGGCTCCAGTTCCACTACGAACTTGCCCTTGGAGGTGGTGAATTCCACCCGGGGTTTGGGTTCGGCGGCGAAGAGGCTGAAGGCGGTGAGGGCGATGAACAGGGCGCGCATGGGCTTCCTCCGTTAAGGGGTAGGAAGCCGATTCTATCGGAGTTGGGTCCTCAGGGCCGTCGCAGCCGGGCGAGGAAACCCGCCTCCATGCAGTAGATATCCGACAGCCCGTTCTCGGGTTGGGACTGGCGCTGAAGCAGGCGGGCATGGTCCCGGGCTCCCTCACCCACCGGCTCCCGGGCGGAGCTGAAGAAGAATATTTTTCCGTCCGGTGAGAATCCCGGGCTGCCGGCCACCCAGGTCGGCCCGTTCACCAGGGGGCCCAGGTTCCGGGGCTCGGTCCAGCCCCCCTCGGGGGTGGGGAAGCTGACGAAATAGTCTGCCCGCCCCACCTTGTCTTTGTGGGTGGCGGAGCAGAAGACCAGGCAGCTCCCATCGGGTGCCACGGCGGCATTGAAGGGCTGGGCGTCATTTACGGTGTTCGGCAGGCGTTCCGCGGGCTGGAAGGTGCCGTCCACCCACCGGGATCGATACACGCTGGACGCGCCCGAGGTGGGCTGGGTGCGGCAGAAGTAGAGGGTGCCGTCCCGGGTGAAGGAGGGGAAAAAGCTAGGCTCACCGTTATTGATGCCGGCGGGGAGCATCTCCGGTTCGCCCCAGCCTTCCCCTTTCCGGCTCACCATCCAAAGGTTCTGGTGCCCCCAGCCCGGCTTGGGGTTCTGGCCTGCGGGGGGCCTGGTGGAGAGGAACAGGAGCCTCTGCCCATCGGGACTGTAGGCCGGTTCCAGGTCCATGAACTCGGGGTTTTGGGAGAAGGGCAGGACCTCCAGGGGGGACCAACGGCCATTCTGGAAGCGGCTCACCGCCAGGCAGGTGTGGCGACGTCCCCCCAGGTAGCCCACCACCAGCTCTCGACCGTCGGGCCGCAGGGCCAGGTCCCGCTCCGGAAGCCCCGTGCATACGAAACCTGGGGCGAAGAGCCCCGGTTGAGGACCCGGTACCTGCCCCGTGGGCAGGGGCACCTGGGCCACCAGGGTCGAGGCAAGGCAAAGGAGGGGAAGGTACGCGGCCATGGCAGCCTCCGGGAGGGTGCCACCATCCTAGCGGGAGAGCCAAGAAATGAACGGAGTCCTGGGACAGTTGGTGCGGTGCGTGGGATGGACTGTCGTTGCTCCGGGGCCAGCTCACGATCTCGGTCTGCAGTTCGTCATGGTTGAACACCACCGGGTGGCCCGCATGACAGCAAGGTGCCTGATGTCCAGCATGACCGTCATAGGACTGTCCCAAACTACTGACACCCACACCGCGCAATTGCTGGCGCCGGCCGCTGTCAATTCTGGGCATGGGCAACGTGAAGATGGTCGCAATTCGAGAGGGCCGCATAGCCACCCAGCCAAAAAACCTGGCTGTTGTTTCAAAACAACTTAACCATTTGACAACAGATCCTGTCAGGGGTCGCGGCAAAAAGAATTGAATTGCATAATTACTTTATGCGCGACCCCTCATGGTTAGCCACAGAATGGGCAGCCAGGGAATGCTGACCCGCAGGTCCACCGGGTCCCGCCCTTGGGACAGGTTTCAGTGTAGTCATGCATGTTCCCCGTCTGGATGTCTTCAGGCTGGGTCAGGGGCTGGAGGGATTCCCGGTTGAGGGTGAGCTTATTCATGGATTGCTCCTTGGGTTGGGCAGGCTATGCCCTGGGTGAGATTTCAACCAGTATGCACTATTTGGGAAATAAAAATATTGTTTAAGTCTCTCCGACTCTCATTCTCGGGCGGTGTTCATGCCTTTGTGGATGACGTTTTGAATATTAAAGTACAAATAATCTGGACAATCCATTGGGTTGTCAGCCCGCCGGTCGATTGGCCGCAGATGGCACGAGGCGCCTGGAGTCCAAAAAACGGTGCATGACACGCTCGGGTTCGGATCGCACAGAAAGTAAGGCGCGAACACGCTCTCGGCGCGTGTCGCAGGCATTGACATACAAAGGGCCTCCGGGCGACCGCGTGGCGGGAGTGGCTCAGAGCGACAGGTTGCTCCTTGCCGAGGGGAAAGTGAGAGTAGCCGCTCAGGGAATGACTTCCAGGGCCGCCTGGTTCATTTATGCCACCATGACCTTCGGAGGCTCCCCCATGCTGCTTCCCACCAGGTCCACGACGCGCCGCGTGCTCTGCAGACCTCGCTTCGGGCGATCCTGGCGGGGATCCCGGGTGCTGGCCCGGGTGGGGCTGGCCTTGCTGGTGCTGTTGGGCGTGGGGGCCTGGCTCTACATCGCCTCGAATATCCCCGAGTGGGCGCGGCAGCGCACCCAGGTGGCCCGCAATGCCTGGATGAACAAGGCGGTGACCGAGGCCAATGTGGTGGAGCACCGCTGGAAGGACCTCTTCCCGCCCCCGGAACCCTTGGGGGAGGGGGCCGAGCTCGCCGCCTTCCTGGGCAAGGAACCCCTGCTGGTGGGCCTGGTGCGGCTTCGCCCCAGCTTTCAGGCCTACCAGAGGGATGGGGAGGTGCTCCGGCCCGCCACCGAGGCGCAGGTCCGCACCTGGAAGTCCTGGGCGGAGGCGGCCCAGGACCACACCACCACCTACTGGGTGCCCAAGGCGCCTCAGCCCGGGGCGGATCCCTGGATCGTGGTGCGCCATGGTCCCTGGTTCGCCTTCAAGACCTGGGTGCCCGGCAGTCGCGAGGTGGAGGCCCTGCTGGGCATTCACCTTCCGGCCCCCTACCACCTGCGCCTGGGCATCCTGCATGAGAGCCACCTGGGCCCCCAAAGACGCCCCCGACCCGAACTGAGGCCCGAGCCCTGGGCCCGGTGGCCGGCCCTCCAGGTGGGGCCCGGGACCATGCCCCCCCGGGGTGCCCTTGGCTTCATGGGGGCCACGGATGTCTTTGGGAAGGGGTGGAATTGGATCGGACGACCCGACCCCGAAACCGAGGCCCTGGTGAATCGCCAGATCGGCGGGAGCGTGGTCCTGGGGGGAACGGCCATGGGCCTGGCCCTGGTTGCTTCCCTGCTGGGGTGGTACCTCCGCCACCGGGCGCGGCTCCGGGAGCGGTTGGACAAGGATCGCCTGGCGGCCATGACCCACAGCCTCAAGACCCCCCTGGCGGTGCTCCGGACGCGGTGCGATTCGCTGCGCCTGGGGCGGGTGCCCCCGGAGCGCCTGGAGGCCACCCATGACCGTCTCTACCAGGATGTGCTGCGCCTGGAGCGGGTGGTGGAGGCGGGCCTTCGGTTGCTGGTGCGGGAGGTGGAGGGTGAAACCCCTCAGGCCCTGGACGAGCAGTGGGTACAGGAGGTGGTGGAGGAACTGAAACCCGCCTTCCGGGGCGCCGACCGGGAGCTCATCCTGGAGTTGGCTGCCGTGGAAGTCCGGGCGGTGCCTTCGGCCCTTCGTGCCGCCCTCCTGGTGCTCCTGGAGAATGGGCTGCTCCACGGGGAGGGCGCCGTGCGCCTCCAGGCTGCGGCCGAGGGCGCCTGCATACGGTTTCAGGTGCGCGACCAGGGGGTGGGCCTGGACCGTCGGGCCCTCCACAGCCTGGGACGTCCTTTCCTGCGGCTGCGCCGGGCCGGGGAGGAGGGCTTCCGGAATGCGGGGCACGGGCTTGGCCTCAGCCTGGTGTTCCAAATGGCCCGCCAGGAGGGCTGGGGCTTGGTCTTCCAGAGCGCTCCGGGCCAGGGCTTCACGGCGGAAATGCTGGTACCTTCCACCTAGGAGCTGGGTGTGGTCAGGATTCTGGTGGTGGAAGACGAGGCGGAACTCCGGGAACTGCTCCAGGAGAACCTGACCTTCGAAGGCTTCGACGTCCAGAGCTGTGGGGACGGACGGCGGGCCTTGGACCTCCATGGCCGGCAGGCCGCTGATCTCTGGGTGCTGGACCTCATGCTGCCCGGCCTGGATGGCTTCCGGATTCTGCAGACCCTGCGGGACCGCGGAGATGGGGTACCAGTCCTGATGCTCACGGCCCGGGGCGCCGAGGTGGATCGGGTGCGGGGTCTCAGCTTCGGGGCGGACGACTATATGGTCAAACCCTTCAGCCTTCTGGAGCTGGGGGCCCGGATCCGGGCCATCCTGCGCCGGACCCAACCCCAGGCCCAGGCGGGTGTGCTCTGCTCGGGTTCCCTTCGCCTCGATCTACGTTCCCTGCGGCTCACCCTGGGGGCGGAGTCCCTGGAGGTGGGGACCCGGGAACTGCGCCTCCTGGAAGCCTTCCTTCGCAATCCCCTTCGGACCCTCTCCCGCCAGGACATGCTGGAGCTGGCCTGGGGCCCCGACCATCGTCCCGCCCTGCGCACGGTGGATGTCTACGTGGCCCGCCTGCGCAAGCACCTGGGGACCGAGCGGGAATGGATCCGTACCATGGGGGGCGAAGGCTATCGTTGGATGGAGTCCGCGCAGCGGGTGCCTTGAGTTCGCCACCCTGCACCCGGGGCCCCCAGGGTTGAAACGAGCGCCTGGGTGGGAGGCGCAGCCCTGAACACCAAAAGGGCCGTGGCAGGGGACCCTCCCCTGCCACGGCCCCCCTTCCAGAAGGCCCCCCCCCTCCAAGAAGGCCCTCCTTGGGTCTGCCCTACGGAAGCCTAAAACCGGAGGTTCACCCCCACCTGGAGCCAGGAAGGATTGGTGGGTCCCTTCACGGCTTCCGGTGCGACAAGGGTGGCAACCTTCTCAGGAGTCCTTCCCAACTCGGTGACTTCGTAAAGGGCTTCCACCGCCCAGCGGGCATTCAGACGATAGGTGAATCCCATCCTCAGGCCCAACTTCAGGCCTGAATCTGGAACCGCCGTCCAGTAGGTCTGGTAGATCCCCTTGGCGTCCACCAGGGGGGTTCCACTGTTGGCCACCCAGTAGCGGTTGAAGCTGAGACCCGTGATCCAGGACAGGCTCTTGATGGGTGTTGCGAGGATGACATCCCCTGACAGCTTGAGGCTTCGGAGCGAGGTGGTCAGGCCACCGGAGGACGCCTTGCCCGGGAAAGCCAGAATGGACAGTCCCAGGCGCGTATGGACCTGCGACGCGAGAACACGCTGTTCCCGTGCGATGCCCAGGCTGATCCCCTGGCGGCTTCCGGTGACCTTTTCCAGGCCGTCCAGGCCCTGAAGGATGGACACAGAACCCGACCAGGGCCGCTCCTGGGCCCCCAGCGTCTGGGGCAGACAGGCGAGCCCTGCCAATACCGCGGTGGCATGCATGAATGTAGTCATGGATGGGGCTCCCTAGGGTTCAGAACTTGAGGCCAATGGAGACGGAGACGGTTCGGGGTGACCGGTAGTAGTCCGAGGCGTACTGGGAGCCGGCGCGGGTGGAACCAAAGAGGGAGGTTCCGTACCCCGAGACCGTGTTCGCCTGAAGGTAGTCGCTGCCGGACGACGAGTTGTAGAACGGCAGGTAGCTGCCGGTCTGGATCAGGTTGTTGAAGAGGTTGTAGACGTTCAGGTCACCCATGAGACGGGTTCGACCCATCCCCAGGGGCACCTCGTAGGCCAGCTTGAAGCGGACCGTGTAGGTGTCGTTGAACCCGTAGGCGCCCCGTGCGGCGTAGTACTTGGTGTAGATGACGGGCAGGGTGGGGTTCTTGATGTTGGGGTCGATGGGTGGCAGGGCGGCCATCTGCAGGGGTGCTGAGCTGCTGGCCGAGAAACGATTGCCCGTGGCGTACTGCACGATCCAGCCATAGGAGATGAAACCGCCCTTGTCCCCCAGGTTGAAGCGGCCCACCAGGGAAAGGCGCGCCTTGAAGAGCTGGTGGGCCAGCAGGTAGCCTTCCGGAGAGAACTGGTCCTGGCTGAGGTGCAGGGTGTCCAGCAGGTGGCTTCGATAGGCGTAGTACGGCCGAGGGTTCCTATCCATGGTGCTGCTGGTGGAATCGCCCCCTTCATCATTGCCCTTGGTGGTGCTGTAGCCGAGGCTGGCCTGCATGGACCAGCAGGGGCTCAACTGGCGCTTGAGGTCCATTTCCAGGCCGTTGTAGGTGCGGGTCAATTCGCGGGAATTGAAGACCCGCTGGGTCTGCATGGCGAGCCTCGTCCCTCCGCCCAGCTGATCCGAGGCCACCAGCCACTGGTCCGGCCGGTATTCCTGGGAAACGGCGATGATGTTGTCCCACACCCGGTTCACGTAGGTCAGCACGAGCGTCCCCCCTTTGAACTGCCGCGTGTAACCCACGCTGAGTTCCCGGGATGTGGTCGGTCGCAGGTTGGGGTCGAAGATGAACCGCTTGGCCGATGAGATGGAGAACGTGTTGAAGACCTTCTGTCCGGTCACTGGATCGATCTTCTTCCAGTTGTCCATGTTGGTGAGGTCGGCGTAGGTGAGGTAGCGCACCCCGTACATCTGCACCCCATTGACCAGGTCGCCCGCGGTGCCCGGCATGGGCTGGTTGAGGGCCAGGCCCGTCCATCCCACGTTGCTGTAGTCCGTGTCCGATCGGGTGACAAAACCGCTGGTGAAGCCCGTCACGAAGTCATCGTTGAAACGGGCGGCACTGGCCTGGAAGATGTGGGTGCCGTCCCCGGTCGGATCGTATTTGACCTGCAGACGCGGCGAGAAGGCGCGGTTGGAGGTGAGGGTTTCCCCGGTGGTGTCGCCGATCCCGGGCCCCGCACAAAACGCGGAGCGGTGGTTCGAGCACCTCA
>CAZPUI010000091.1:0-12456 GCA_964589695.1 uncultured Solibacteraceae bacterium
TCTTCCCCCCCTCCTCCAGCACGAGCAGGCGAACCCGCTCGAGGGCCAGGGGCAGCCCCATGGACTTCGGCGGGTTGAAGGGGAGGATCAACCTCTGGCGGGGCAGGTCACCGTAATGGACGAGGGGTTGGGATGCCCAGGTCTGTTCGGGGGCACCCTTGGGTTGGGCCCGCAGTTCCAGGGTCCCCCGTACGCCGAGGCGCCCGGCCTGCACCAGCCAGGCCTCCAGGGTCGGAGTCGCTCCCCCCCGCCAGGTCGCCCCTTCCAGCTTCAAGGATCTCTGGGAATGGCCATGGGTGACGAGGACCGGAACGGCTACGCCAGGGATGGCCCTGAGGGAGATTCGGATCCCCTCCGCCACCGCCTTGGACTCGACGGGTTCCTCGGCCTCGGGCACCGAACGGAAGAGCATGTGAATGCGGTAGTCCCCTTCCTCCAAATGCTCGGGTTTCCGCACCTGCACACGCACCACCTGACGTTCTCCGGGGGCAAGGGCGATCTGACGGGGCGAATAGCGCAGGAGCGGGGCCGCACTCATGGCCAGGCTATCCACCGATTCCAGGCTCCCATCCTCGCGCATGCGGTAGGCCTGAAGGCTGATCCGATACAGGGCGGGCGTGGGTCCCGTGTTCTCCACCTGAATTTCCCGGGAGCGCGTGGACCCCTCGAAGGCAAGGTGGGTGGGGTGGACCGCCAGGGCTCCTGGCACCTCCTGGGCCACCAGGAGGGACATGAAGGGAGCCAGGAAGAGCGCACGCATCATGGAAACACCTCAGGGAGCCACCGTCAGAGGGGGAAGGATCCTGCCCAGGCGGAGCAGCAGCGGATGGCGACCTTGTCGGAAGCAGGCCAGAGGAAGGGACCTTCGGACCGCCAGCGCCTCCTCACGGGTCGCGAAGGGGCCCAGGAATATCTGATGGACCTTCGGTCGCCCTCCCATGGGCAGGCTGAAGAGCTGGGTTTGGCGACCCTGCACCCGCTGGTAGGCCCTGGCAAGACCGCTTTCGCCACTGGTCACTTCCAGCCGAAGGACCCAGGTCTGCCGGTCCACCCATCGCAAAACCTTCTGCCCACGGTAGGCCATGGTGCTTGCAGGCAGGGAGACAGGCACCGTGCGGGCAGCCCTGGGCCGGGGCAGGGGCCTACGGAGGTTGGACCCCAGCCAGGCCATGGGCCGCTGCACCAGGGTGGGCGAGGCCGGAACGGGCTTGGCCTTGGGCTGGGGCCGGACCGTGGGTCGAGGCGTCAGGCTCGGTACCGCCCTCGGGGCCGTCGCCGGGCTGGCGGAGGGGGCAGGGCTGGACGCGGCCGAAGGGGCCGCCTTGGGCCGACGCTCCGGCACCTCCAGCATGGGTTTGGCCGGGGGCAAGAGGGTGACCTCCAGATCCTGTCCGTCCAGCTGGGTGCCCTTGGGCAGCAAGGTCAGGGTGCGGGAGGTGCCGGGCTTCACGCCCCGCTTCAGCGCGTCCTCGGGGTGTACGCGCAGGGTGTAGGTACCCGGGGTCAGCTTCTGAAACAGGAAATACCCATCAAAGGCGCTGCGCACCTTGCGCACCGTTTCGCCTGAGGCATCGACCAGCTCCACCAGGACGCCCGAGACCTCCCGGCGCAGGCCCGCCACCATGGTGAAGGCCGTGCCATCCACTTCGCTTTCCGCCGTGACGGGCAGTTCCACCAGGGCCGCATGACCCGGCCGACAGGGCACCCGGAACCCAGGGTGATGGCTCTTCCAGAGGGGATCCTCCATGGAGCTGTTGTCCACCTTGATGAAGGCGAAGCCGTTGGCCTGGACCCCCGTGATGTGGGCGATCCCATCGGCATTCGTCCGCGCGGTTCCCGAAAAGCCGTTCACCGTGAAACCCACGCCCGACTTGACCGGTTCCCCTGGATCCCGCTGGCCATTGCCATTGAGGTCCACGTAGGCCAGGGCGCTGATGGCCCCCAGGTTGGTGGCGGGCGTGTTCGAGGCGCTCCAGGTGCCCATGCGGGGTTCCCGCCGCAGGGTGGTCCGCAGGGTGAGGTTGCCCTGCCACCCGCTGCGGGTGCCATGGGCCAGGTCGGCGCCCAGGCTGAAATGGCTCAGCTGCCGCTGATAGCTAAGGCTCGCCAGGGTGTCCTTGGTGCGCGGAACGTTGAACTCGGCCGAACCACTCGAGATCCCACGGTCATGGGTGACCTGGAAATTGAGGTAACCACCCCCCAGCAGGGCGTTGCCAGAGAGCACCACATGGGAGACCTCGTGGCGACCCCTGAGCACATAGCCAAGGCTGCTCCTCAACCCGAACCCGTGGAACTGCCTGCTGGCGCTCAGGCTGCCGGTGGTGGTGGATTCCCGATTGGCCCCCAGGGTCGTCCCCTGGCGGACCCGCTGCAGATCATTGGAAACGAAGAGGCCCCCGAGGGCCATGGACAGCCGCGCATAGTAGGTGTCCGAGAAGCGCAGGTTGTGGTACTCGTCCCGCCGCCCCCCGAAGGCCGCCCCAAGACTGTTGAAGGATCCTTTGGCGAAACCCGTGAGGTTCGCCGTGAAATCCGTGGAGCGTTTGGGGCTCCCAGCGCGGAAGTAGTCGCTGGTGAAGCCTTCCTGGACCTGGGTATGACGAAGCTGGAAGGTCGAGAACCCGAAGCCAGATTGAAGGGACAGTTGGCTGGCCAGGCGTCCCGAGTCCACCCTGGCCACCGTGACCTGGCTCGCCAGCCAGTTGCTGCTGCTCCGGAGGTTGAGGGAGGTATAGCCGTGCCGTTGCCGAGTGTCCGGGCCTTCCACCAGGGCCAGGTTCGCATAGGCCAGGCCCACGCTCAGACCTTGGCTCAGGCCGTAGTCCCCTTGGAACAGCCCACGGTTGCCCTCCAGTTCGGTCCGTTGCCCCATCATCGTGTAGCGGAACGCCCCCTTGGGGACCTGAAGCTGGCTGATGTCGGAGCGGTGGGTCTCCTCCCGTCGCTCGCCCAAGGGACCGTAGAACACGAGCTTGTATTCATTCGGGCCGAAGTGCATGGGCACCTCGAGGAACTCGTAGATGCCATTGGCCTGGACGTTCTGGATGCTGACCAGACCCGCGTTGTGGTACAGCTCCACCTGCCATCCCGGGGGCAGGTTGCCCCTGAAGGTGCGGCGGTCAAACTGGTAGTCCAGGTTCAAAGGCTGATTGCTCACCATCAGGCCCTTGGCATAGCTCCCCGACATCACCAGATCGGTGCCCAGGTGCATGACATCGCCCACCTGGAACTGGGTGGCTCCCATGGGACCCAGGAGGCCCGCGCCAGGGTCCTTCCGTCCCAGGGTCATGCGGAAATCGCGGTGTTCCCGGCCCTGATTGGTCAGCCCCAGGTAGGCCTGGTGCTCCAGTCCGAACAGGTCGCCCGTCGTCAGGGTCGTGCTCTGGACACTTGTCCGGGAGGTTCCCTTGGAGACCATGCCCAGGCGCAGGGTCTGGTCGATGACGGGGGGCTCGGCCCATGCATGGTCGTTTCGCAGGGGCAGGTAGGTCTTGCGTTCCCGATCCAGGGCACTCCGGAGGTTGGGATTCTCCCTTTGGATGCGCTGGTTCCGCTCCCAGAAATCCTGGATGGGCAGCCTCACCCGGGGTTTCAGGTTGAGGTTGGCGCCCCGAAGGTCCAACTCGAGGTCGATGGGCAGCCATTCCGAGAAGAGGGTGGCCTCCACGAAAATTTCCTGGGCCTGGAGTTCGTATCGCCTAGGGTCCACCGTCTGGATCTGGGTGCCCCGCACCACCCGACCCGAGAGGGTGTCGAAGCGGAACGTCCGCTTGGCTTCGATGTACCAGCCCTTGGCCACGCCTTCCGTGGGGTCCACCTCGATGGCGAGCTGGAGGATGCGACAGAGTTCACCCAGGGGGACGAGCACCCGATCCTTGAGGGGATACACGGGCAGGGATTCAGAGATGGGATATCCATTGAAATTCACCTGGACCAGCAGCAGCGTATCTTCCGAACGCGTCACCACGGGCACCCGCCGGGCGTTGACGTGCACCAGGGTCGCCCCGGGCAGCAGGGGGTGCGCCATGGTGGGCGTGGCGTTGGAAGGGGTCACCGGCGAAGCGGTCGTCCCATGGGGATCCGAAGCCGGCAGACTCGAGCCGGTGGCCACCAGGGAATAGACCATCGCCAACCCCCACCAGTGGGGGCGGTGACGCTGGGCAGGAAGCATCAATGGAGCTCCAGTTGGGTTTCAGTCAGGATCTTGTCGGTCTCTGGGTCGTGGAACCGAACCTGCAGTCGACCGCGGGCCGTGCCTTCGCCGGGGAAGTTGAGGGGCACGGTGAAGCGCCTTCGGGGGAGTCCGTCGTAGACCGCAGCCATGGAAATGGCGCCCACCTGGACGGTGGTGGCATCCCCCGTGGGCGTGAAGAGGACCCGAAGGTTTCCATACACACTCTGATTGCCAGTCCGGGCCAGCACGGCCTCCAGATGGGGCTGTTCGCCGGGCAGTATCCTGGCGGACTCCCAGGCCACGGTGCCGGTGGTAGCCCCGTGGCGCACGATGACGGGGATGGCCACGCCATAGATGGCGGTCATGCGGACGCTGATTCCCGGCTGCTGCTGTTCAGGATCGGCGACCACGGGTTCCGCTTCGGGCACCGCCTTGAACACCAGATGGCTCCGGTATTCTCCCGCAGCAAGGTCCGAGGGCTTTTTCACCAACACCCGCACGGTCTGGGAAATGCCAGGCTCCAGGGTCACCTGGCGGGGCGTGAACTGGAGGATGGGATCCGCGTACTTGCCGCCGGGCACCTTTTCGGGGAGTTCCCGAAGGCTGCCATCTTCCGCCATGGTCATCTGGACGAAATTGATGCGGTAGGTGGCCGTTCGAGGGCCGATGTTGACCAGGAACAACTCCTCGGTCCGGCGATCCCCCTGGAAGATCAACCGCTGGGGTGCCACCTGCAGATCTCCAACCCCCGGCCGGGGAGACTGATCACGACCCTGGGGAGGTGGCGCCTGGGTGGGGGCCTGTGCCCCCACCCGAACCACCAGTCCAAGGATCAGCAGGATCATCCGAGGCGTGTTCATGGCGCGTCCCAAGGCCTAGTTGTAGGCCACAACCACGGTGTAGTTGTTCGTATAGAGGCCTTCGGCCTGACCCGCAGGAATGCTCAGGGTGCCGCCCACGCGGAAGTAATTGGCCGTTGTGGAGTTGTAGGTAAAGGTTCCACCACTGGCCGTCCCAGCGCCCGCGGCGCCCTGCACCGCAAAGGTGGGGGAAGTGATGTTCATGCTGTTGCCACCATTGATCACCGTGGCGGGAAAGCCGATGGTCACCGAAACCACCTGGAGGTTCGATCCCGCCGTGATGTTGTAGCGGGGGGTGGTGGCGTTGAAGGACGCGTAGCTGGCCGCACTGCGGGTGCCATCGGGGTACAGCACGATGGTCGAGGCGGCGGCAGGGGCCACCATGCGGCCGAAGTAGAGATCCTGGCCGTCCACGGCGGAGGACCCTGCATCCTTGGCAATGGTGATGGGCGTGACGATGCGGGCTCCAACGGCATTGGTGATCGTGTTGGAACTCTGGGCCAGTGCCGAGGTGCCGACGGCCACCAGTGCCGCGGCCGTACAAAGAGAACTAAGGCGCATGAAGCCTCCTTGGAGTGGGGATGGTTACATACCCCAGCCGGCAGGGCGGGGGCGTGGTAAAAAAAACGAGGACCCCTGGCTCCGTCTTGACGGAACGTGCCTCGGCGGGTGCCCAAAGGGTCGACATGGTCTGCCTAGTTGTAGGCCACAACCACGGTGTAGTTGTTCGTGTAGAGACCGGCAGCCTGTCCGGCTGGGATGCTCAGGGTGCCGCCCACGCGGAAGTAATTGGCCGTTGCAGAGTTGTAGGTGAAGGTTCCCCCGCTGGCCGTGCCAGCGCCCGCGGCGCCCTGCACCGCAAAGGTGGGGGAAGTGATGTTCATGCTGTTGCCACCGCTGATCACCGTCGCCGGGAAGCCGATGGTCACGGAAACCACCTGGAGGTTCGATCCCGCCGTGATGTTGTAGCGAGGGGTGGTGGCGTTAAAGGACGCGTAGCTGGCCGCACTGCGGGTGCCATCGGGGTACAGGACGATGGTCGAAGCGGCGGCAGGCGCCACCATGCGACCGAAGTAGAGATCCTGCCCGTCCACGGCGGAGGAGCCTGCATCCTTGACAATGGTGATGGGCGTGACGATGCGGGCTCCCACGGCATTGGTGATCGTGTTGGAACTCTGGGCGAATGCCGAAGAGCCCAGGGCCACCAGAGCCATGGCGGTCAAACAAGAACTGAAGCGCATTGTTCCTCCTATCGAGGGATTAAATTGACTTATCCATCTCCACGACGGCGGAAATGGCGCTCAGGATTTAAAAGAGGCCAAAGGCCCCCTTCCCGAAAGAACGGCCCTTCGGAATGCGACCACCCTCAAGGTGTGGTGTTGCATGTTCCATACTGCTGGAAACAGCAGGAAAAAAAACACACACTTTGTTTCAGCACAAAGTCGGGCTGCTTTTTACAAGTCTCGACCGACGCTCGCGAGGATCAGGCTTCCCTCAACAGGACGTACCCCAGGTTATGCCGTGCCTTGATCGGGAGATCGAGGCCCCGGGCTTCCTCCTTGACCTTCTGGCGCAGGCGGCTGATCAGGGTGTCCACCCGGCGTTGCCCGTAGTGGTCGGGAGGGTGGCCGAGGGCCTCGGCAATGCGTTCCCGAGAGACCGGGGCGCCCGCCTCCGCGAACACCACGGACAGGAACTGGAGCTCATTGTGGGTCAGCGCCACGCACTGATGATTAGGGGCGACCAGCATGGATTTTTCCGCCACCAAACGCCACGCGCCCCGGGGCTTGGACCTTCGCTCAAGCATGGACAGGCGCCGCCACAGGGCCTTCAAGGCCGCCGCCAATTCCCGGATATCCACGGGCTTCACATAGTAGAGATCGGCCCCCCCCTCCAGCCCGCGGATACGATCTTCCACAGGATCCACCGCCGTGAGCATGACGATGCCCATCAGGGGATGGGCCTGACGCATCCTCTGGGCAATGGAAAAACCGTCTTCGCCCGGAAGCAGGATGTCCAGGACGAGCAGTTCGAAGGTGCGAACCTTGAGCGCGTCATCCAGCTCCACGCCGTCCACCACCCCCACGGCATCCATCCCCATGACGCTCAGCCCGTTCACGAGGAAGGTCCGCGTCACGGAACAGTCCTCGCACACCACGACCCCAATCCGGGGCAATGACTCGGCGGGTTGAATTGGATCGTCCTGCATGGCTTCCTGCGATCCCGAACGTGCTCCCTCGGCGATCATCGCCTGGGGGGAAATCACATCATATGAGAACCGGGAGGGCGGGGGGATCCCCTTTCCGGGGACAGGGCACGGGGCTCGGCCCCCGGCAGTGGACGTCACCAGCGAGGTTCCGGATTCGGCCTGGCCTGGGAACCCGACCCAGCCCTCGAAGCCAGGCGGAACCTGAAGGGCTGCAGCGCCTCGAGCGAATAATCGGGCGCCCTCACAGCCCCGGGGATCTTCACCGGAACCCAGGTGCTGGATTCAGGTGAAGGTCCCCGAGCTCCCCCCTGCCCCGCCGCGGTCTACCGGGCGGCGGTGAGCTGCTGGTGGAAGGCCTCGGACTGCTGACGGAAGCCTTCGGAACGGCTGCGCCCTTGGTCCAGGACCTCCAGGGCCTCGGCCTCCCGTCCTTGGCGCGCGAGCACCACGGCCAGGTCGAAGTAGGGGTCCGTGAAGGTGGGGTCCGCCAGGTCGATGGCCTTGCGGAGGGCCTGGATGCCGGCTTCCGTCTCGTTCAGCATGGTTAGGCAGAGCCCCAGCCCCTTGTGGGCATAGGCGTTGTCGGGGGCCTGGGCCAGCACCCGACGGTTGATCTCCAGGCTCTGGGGATAGTTCTCCATGGTGAAGTGCAGGAACCCCAGCAGGTTCAAAATTTCCAGATCATTGGGAGCCTGGCACAGGGCCCTGCGCAGAAGGATCTCCGCGGACTGCCAGGATTCCTCGGCAATCAGGGCCTTGGCCCGTGCCACCAGCTCAGCCTCGGGCACCAAGGCCAGTGTCCTTTCCTCGGCCTCCAGGGCGGCATGGTAGGCACAGAAGGGATTCTCGGTGACGGTCTTGAAGCGGGTGATCTTCATGCCCCCGCATCCGGCCAGGCAGCGGGCGCCGAACTGGCAGGTGTGGCAGCGTCCCGTCAGCTGGGCCTTGGTGAGATCCCGATTCCAGGCGAAGGCGCCCGGACGGTTCCAAAGCTCTTCCAGGGGCGTCTCCCGGATATTCCCTTCGATGTAGGCGTCGTCCCGAATGGAAAGGCAGCCGATGATATCGCCCGTGCAGCGGATGCCGATGACGTACTTGCCCGCGCCGCAGCCTCCCCAGGCTCCCTTGAGGGTGTCCGGGGCCAGGGCGGCCCCACGGATGTCCGTTTCGTTGCAGCCGTAGTAGCCCAAGTTGTCCGCCAGGTGCACCCGCAGCGGGGTCTCCACCATGGTGGCGTGGGCGATGTCGATGATCCTCTCAATGTCCTCGGGGTCCAGGATCCATTCCAGATGGTCCAGCAGGTTGCCCATGGGATCCGCGGCCTGGAACTGCCACGCCGTGATGCCCCGGGCCACGAAAATCTCCCGCATGGCCTCCAGCTCCGGCAGGTTCTTCTTGTGGATGCAGGTCACCGCCGTGACGGGAATCTGGTGGGCCTTGAGGCGCTCAAGGGCCCCCATGATGCGGTCGAAGGAACCTGGCTTCCGGATGTGGTCGTGGGTCTCCCGCACACCATCGATGCTGATGCCGAAGGCGCAGATGCCCACCTCGGCGGCCTTGGCCACGGTGGCCTCGTCCAGCAGCCACCCATTGGTGATCACGGCCACGGTGACCCCCTGTTTCACGAACCGTTCGGCGATCAGGTGCCAATCGGGACGCGTGAAGGGTTCTCCCCCGGACAGGGTGATGTGGCGCAGCCCCATGCGGCAGAGGGTATCCGCCAACGCCAAGGCCTCGTCCGTGGTGAGCTCTCCTGGGATGGGTCCTTCGCAACCCGAGCCGCAGTGCTTGCAGCGCATGTTGCAATTCATGGTCAGTTCCCAAACGGCGACTTGGGGGGTGTATTCCGTTGCCATGCCTTGAGTTCCTGTGTGGGGGGCCCGAAGGGCCAACGCGGTACAAGGCATGCGAAGGACCAAGGGCCCTTCGCATGCTCCGGTGAAGGTGGGGCTACAGCGTGATGCCGTACAGGGGCTTGCAGATATCTTCGGGCTTGATGCCGTAGAGCGGCTGGATGCCGTAGAGCAGGATCGGCGGGGGCTTGATGCCGTACAGGGGCTGAATGCCATAGAGAGGCTTGACTTCGCCGCCCTGCACCAGGGGCAACTCCGTCTCCTGCAGCTTCTTGATGTTCACGAACTTCTTCATTTCAACCTCCCAGGTTGGAATGGATGGAAGGAACAATGCCCGGGATGAAGATCAGTCTTCATCCTCGGCACGGGGCCGCACCTTTGAGGTGGAGCGATGGGTTTGGCCAATTCTAGGGGATTCATCCAAAGTATGGATGATATTTCAACAAATATTAGTTAATCTCTTTTTAAGGTTGGCCTACCGCGTCCCCTCCAGCATGGGGTCCTGGCGCACCGTGAGCTTCCGCTGGGTGGTCTTGCCCCCGGCGGTGAATTTCACCAGGTAGGTGCCTGGCTCGGCCTGACCACCCCCAAAGCCGCCCATGCCGGGGAATCCGCCCCGTCCCGCCATGGGACCACCGGGACCCGCGGGCGGCAGGAATTCCGCCACCTTACGCTGGAGTTCCATGACCTTGCGGTAGGTCAGGCCGGGCTTGGCCAGGTCCTGCTGGGCCTTCTCCAGGGCGGCCTTGGCTTCCTTCTTGAGGTCCTTGCCCTTGAGCCCTTCCTCCACCTGGCGCTTGAAGGCATCCACCATCTGCTGGACCTGCGGCGCCGGGGGGTCAAAGCGCAGGTCCCACACCAGGCGGTGGATGCCCGCCTGGCCATCCTCCACCAGGTACGTGGTCTTCTGGGTCCCGGTGATATCGCTGATCTCGAACTGCACCGGCCCCTGGCTTCCATCCTTCAGGTAGTAGTGGAGGTTCGCGCCGGGCGCGGGGTTCTCCCCCTTGAAGAAGGCATCCCCCCGGCCGTAGCCCCCCCGCTGGATCCGCAGCCACTTGGTGGCGGGACGGGTGGGTTCGAAGAAGTGGGCACCGCCCTCCAGCACCGTAGACGTGGCCTGCTGCAGGGGGCTGATGTCATCCATGATCCACAGACCCCGGCCGTGGGTGGCGGCGATGAGGTCCTGCTCCCGGGGGTGGATCAGCAGGTCGTGGAAGGCCACCGTGGGCATGTTCTGGTTCAGCTTGGTCCACTGTTTGCCGGCGTCCAGGCTGAAGAAGACCGCGAACTCCGTGCCCAGGAAGAGGAGGTTCTTGTTCTTTGTGTCCTCCCGCACCACGTACACGGGCTGGTCCTGGGGCAGGGTGGCGCCGAGGTTCGTCCAGGTCTTGCCGAAGTCCGTGGTCTTGAACACGTAGGGCTTGAAGTCATCGCTGCGGTGGCCATCGAAGGCCAGGTAGCAGGTCCCCTCCTCGAAGCGGGAGGCTTCCACCCGACTCACCCAGCGGCCCTCGGGCACCCCCGGCACATTGGGCCGCACATTGGTCCAGGTGGCGCCCCCATCCTTGCTCAGCTGGACATTCCCATCGTCCGTGCCCACCCAGAGCAGCCCAGGCTTCAGGGGCGATTCCGCCACGGTGATGATGGTGCAGTGGGTCTCGGCCCCGGTGGTGTCAGGGGTCATCCCCCCGGTGGGCTTGTTCTTCTCGGGATTGTTGGTGGTGAGGTCCGGGCTCAGGATCTGCCAGCGGTCCCCCCGGTCCATGGAGCGGAAGAGGTGGTTTCCGCCGAAATAGATCGTCCGGGGGTTGTGGGGCGAGATGAGGATGGGGGCGCTCCAGTTGAAGCGGAAGGGACTCGGGGTCTGGGTGCGCTGAGGCGGCCCACCCGCCTGGGATGCCGGACCCTCCGTCGGGCGGCCCTGGGGGGGTGTTCCGGCAGGCCTCTGGGTGCGTTCGCCACCCTGCCCCCGACGCCCTTCCCCAGGGGGAGTCGTTGTGGCACCGCCCTCGCCCGGGCGGGCCGGTGGGGCCGGATCCTTGTAGAAGTCCAGGTAGTTCACCACATTCTGGCGCCGGGGCTGGATGCTCTGGGATTCCCGGGTCTCCACGTTCGTCCGGCGGAGGGACCCGCCCTGGCTCTCGCCGTAGACGATGCGCCAGTCGGAAGGATCGTTCTGGGTGTGGAACCCGTCCCCGCCGCCGATGTTGTACCAGAAGTCGGTGAGGAGTGATCCTTCCCGGTGCATGGAAGGACCACCCCAGGTGCCGTTGTCCTGGAGCCCGCCATAGACGTGGTAAGGGTCCCGCATGTCTGCGCTCACGGCGTAGAACTGGCCCAGGCAGAGGTTGTCGAAGTAGGTCCAGGTCTTCCCGTGGTCGTAGGTGAGGGCCGCCCCCGCATCCTGTCCGGCATAGAGGCGGTCCTTGTGGTTGGGATCGATCCACAGGGCGTGCCAGTCGGGGTGCAGTCCCGGCATGGACTTGAAGGTCTTCCCCCCATCCTCGCTGTAGCTCAGGTTCTCGCTCAGCACGTAGACCCGCTGGTCATCGGAGGGATTGAGGTAGATGTGGCTGTAGTAGAAGGGCCGGCGATTCATGCGGTTCAGGAAGGTCCAGGAACGCCCCCCATCCTCCGAGCGGTAGATCCCCGAACCGAGCTTGGTCAGGTCCTTGACGTCCGGATTCTCCTTGGTCTGGCCTTCGGCGGTCCGGATCGTGGCCGGGGGCTGGAAGCCATGCTCCACGATGGCCATGAGGATCCTGGGGTTCCGGGCGGAGATGGCCAGGCCGATGCGGCCCAGATCGCCCGTGGGCAGGCCCTGGGTGAGCCGGGTCCAGGTCTTCCCCCCGTTGGTGCTCTTGAACATGCCCCCCTTGGGACCGCCGGAATCGAAGCGCCAGGGCGTCCGGAGCCGCTCCCAGAAGGAGACGTACAGGGTGTCGGGATCCTTCGGGTCCATGACCAGGTCGATGGCCCCACAGGTCGGGTCCTGGGGCAACCCGCCCCCCAGCTTTGTCCAGGTCTTTCCACCATCCTTGGTCTTGAAGAGTCCCCGGTCCCCGCTGGTGCCCCAGAGATGGCCGATGGCGGCGGCGTAAACGATGTCGTTGTTGCGCGGATGGACCAGGATGCGGCCGATGCTGTGGGTGTCCTTCAAGCCCATGTGCTGGAAGGTCTTGCCACCGTCCGTGGATTTGTAGATGCCATCGCCCCAGGCAATGCTGTTCCGGGAGCATTCCTCCCCAGTGCCCACCCAGATGAGGTCCGGGTTCTTCTGGGAGATGGCGATGTCGCCGATGGAGGCCGAGCCGTAGGTGTCGAAGATGGGTGTCCAGGTGGTGCCCGCGTTCACCG
>CAZPUI010000092.1:0-12418 GCA_964589695.1 uncultured Solibacteraceae bacterium
CTCGGATCCGCTCTCGACGCCGAACCACATCGAGTGGCATCCCGAGGCGGCCGCGCTGCCGCCGAGCTCGTCGGTCATGGTCTCCGGTCGCCCGAACATTGAGAACGGCACAGCCACCCCCCCCCGACACCTCGCCCTTGCCCACCTCCGAAGCATCCTTGGTGATCACCTTGATCACCGCCGTGAAGGCGTTGGTGCCGTACAGGGTGGAGCCGGGACCGCGCAGGATCTCGATGCGGCTCACCATGGAGATGGCGATCTGCTCCAGGTAGAAGGTCCCCACCGCCGTGTCGTAGATGGGATGGTTGTTGATGAGGACCAGGGACTTGTTGTTGTAGTGGGTCTGGAGGTTGCCCCGGATCCCCACGCTGGTGTAGCCGAAATTGGTCTCCGTGAGGTTCACCCCCGGCAGCAGACTCAGGGCATCGTAGAGGTTGGTGACCCCCATCTGCCGTAGTTCCTCCGCCGAAATCACACTGATGATGGCGGCGGCCTGGCTGATGTTCTGGGCCTTCTTGCCGGCCACCGTCACCGGGGTGTTGAGCCAGTCCAGAAGGGCGGTGTCGGTGGTGGGTGGCGTCTGGGCGAGCAGCGGAAGGACACCGGCGCTCAGGAGCAGGACGGGAGAACCAAGTCGCATGGGACCTCCAGGGTTGGAAGGGGATGGCCCCGGACCGGGGCGGGGGGATCAGACCTTGCGGGAGGATTTGATGATGGCGTCCGGAAGACGGACCCCGGAGGCATTGGCGTTCTCCACATGGAGCAGGATGGCGGGCTTGCCACCCTCCGCCACAATGGCGATGGAAGCCCCGGCTTTGAGCCAATCCGGGTTGGGACAAATGACGAGCTTGCCCTTGTATTTCTTGACCTCGGCCTCCGAGGCCGCGTAGGCCACCTTCGAGGCGGCCTCAGGCTTGAGGCCCTCCTTGGCCAGGGCGGTGATCATGGCGGGATCCGATACGTCCACCCCCGCCGCCCCCGTGCTGGTGGCTAGGATCTTGACGAATTTCGCCTGGAATTCCACCGGCAGATCCGCGGCTGAGGCAACCACAGCAAAGAAGGCCGTTGCCAGGAGGGTCTTCATGGGTTTCGTGCTCCATGGAAACGCCCTGCGGGCCCCCCCAGGGCGAGATCTTGAATCCTCACAACGCGATGCACGACCTTGGCTAAGATTGGAAATTCCAGTGCCTGATCGAGCATTCTCCTCATGTCGTCCTCGTTCATCCGCTGGACATCGGACACTCCACCGAAAGCATGAATTCTGACCAGGAACTCAGATGAGGCTGCCCGCGTTCATAGGAGGATTCCAACCTGTTCCAGGGTCCATCCCTGCGCCCCTTGGGCGGTTCCGTACCACAATGGAGCCATGCTGACCCATTCCCAGGCCCCGTCCCTTCCCCCCCACTCCCGGGGGGTCTTCTGCAACCGCACCCTGAACTTTCGTGCCTTGCGGGCCATTGGCTACGACATGGACTACACCCTGGTGGACTACCGGGTGGAGGTCTTCGAGCGGCGCGTCTACGATCTGGTGCTCACCGGCTTCCGCACGGCTGGCTGGCCGGTGGAAGGCCTGGCCTTCGACCCCACCATGGTGACCCGGGGCCTGGTGATCGATGTGGAGTTGGGCAATGTGGTGAAGGCCAACCGCTTCGGATTCGTCAAGAAGGCCATGCACGGCACCCACATCCTGGATTTCGCGACCCAGCGGAGGGCCTATTCAGGCACCCTGGTGGACCTCTCGGAGCCGCGGTGGGTCTTTCTCAACACCCTCTTCTCCCTCAGTGAGGGATGCCTCTACGCCCAGCTGGTGGACCTCCTGGACCAGCGCCGCCTGCCCGGGGTCATGGGCTACCGGGACCTCTACGAACAGGTGCGATACCAGGTCAACGCCCAGCACCTGGAGGGGGCCCTGAAGGCCGAGATCGCCCGGGATCCCGAAACCTATGTGGTGCGGGATCCCGAGGCCCCCCTGGCCCTGCTGGACCAGCGCCATGCGGGGAAGAAGCTGCTGCTCATCACCAACTCGGAATGGAGCTTCACCCGGGCCATGATGACCCACGCCTTTGACCCCTTCCTGCCCCAGGGCACCACCTGGAGGGATCTCTTCGACCTGGTGGTGGTCAGCGCCCGTAAACCCGACTTCTTCACCGAGCGGAGCCCCTGCTTCGAGGTGGTCACGGAGGATGGACTCCTGCGGCCCACCCAGGGACCCCTAAGGCCGGGGGTGGCCTACCTGGGGGGCAGCGCGGCCCAGGTGGAGGCAGACCTGGGCATCGCCGGGGACGAGATCCTCTACGTGGGGGACCACATGTTCGGCGATGTCCATGTGTCCAAGGCCACCCTGCGCTGGCGCACCGCCCTCATCCTGCGGGAGCTTGAATCAGAAGTATCCTGCCTGGAGGGTTTTGCGGCTGCGGAGGCAAGGCTCGGGGTCCTCATGAAGACCAAGGAGGGACTGGAGACCCAGCTCTCCCGCCTGCGCCTGGACCTGCAGCGGAGGCGCCATGGCTACGGCCCTGCCCCGGCACAGGACCCCGAGGAGATGGACGCAACCATCCAGGCCCTGCGCAGCGAGCTGGTGACCCTGGACGCGGAGATCGGCCCCCTGGCCCAGGCCGCCACCGAACTCACCAACACCCGCTGGGGGCTCCTGAGCCGGGCCGGCAATGACAAGAGTCACCTGGCCCGGCAGGTGGAGCGCTACGCGGATGTCTACACCTCCAGGGTCTCCAACTTCCTCCACGCCACCCCCTTCGTCTATTTCCGGTCCCTGCGGGGCAGCCTGCCCCACGACCCCACCAGCCCCGGCGGCCCGCCCCTGGGTTGAGGGGTCTGGAAACGCAGTGCGGCCTCCGGCCTCAACCGAAGAACGGGTTAAACACGGAGGACACGGAGAGCACGGAGAAAAGAAATTTGATCATTCACAGAATCCGTCTTCCTGGCGTGCGGCCTCGCCGCACGCCCAGCGCAAGCGGGCAGGCCTGGAAGCCTTTGGCAGCTCGCCTCCACAAACTGTTCGCACGGATCTGCCGAGCCGTGTTCCAACTTCCCACCCTCCATAAGGCCCCTGTGCTTTCTCCGTGCCCTCCGTGTCCTCCGTGTTAAATCTTTAAAACAATAATGTTGCCGTATCGACAAACTTGATCCCGCCCGTGGGATGTTCCCCCTTCCGGCCTCCACCCTGGACGCTGGCACCCAGGAGGGGCAGACTCCTAGTTGGTCCTTCCCCCTCCGGCGCCGGGCCCTCCCGCCGCCCGCGTCAAACCTTCTGCACTCCCGGAGTTGCGCGTGGCCCGAACCATCGCCGAGCTGTTCTACGACGCCTTGAGCTTCGACCTGCCCGACGCCCTGGCCATCCGGGAGGAGGCGACATTCCGCCGGATCTCCCATGCCGAGCTCCAGGTGCAGGTGGAGGAACTGGCCCTGGCGATGCGGCAGGAGGGCCTGGAGCCCGGTGACCGGGTGGCCATCCTCTGCGAGAACCGGCCGGAATGGGCCATGGTGGACTTCGCCTGTGCCCTGGCGGGGTTCGTGAGCGTCCCCATCTACACCAACCTCACCCCCGAACAGACGGCCTTCATCCTGCGGGACAGCGGCAGCCGCTGGCTCTTCCTGGGCCCTGCGCACACCCTGCGGGTGGCCCCCGCCCTGGCGGACCTGCCCACCCTGGAACGGTTGGTGGTCTTCGAGCCCCAGATTCCCCAGGGACTCCCCAAGCCGGCCCTCACCTGGGTCCAGCTGTCCCAGCGTGCGGAATGCCTGACCCTGCGCCGGGAGGAAGTCCAGGCCTGGGCCCGGGCGCGGCAGCCCGAGGAGCTCCTCACCCTCATCTACACCTCCGGCACCACGGGAGATCCCAAGGGGGCCATGCTCACCCAGGGCAATGTGGCCCAGAATGTCCAAATGGCCTTGGATGTGGCGGGTCGGACCCTGGATGCCCACCGGGGGGACCGCTGCCTGAGCGTCCTGCCCCTCTGTCATGTCTTCGAGCGCACCGCGGGGCACTTTGTCATGTTCCAGGCGGGGGTGGCCATCTACTACGCCGAAAGCATCGCCAACCTCAGCCAGACCCTGCTGGATGTGCAACCGGACATCCTGGTGCCCGTGCCCCGCCTCTACGAGAAGCTCTATGCCCGCATCCGGGACACCGCACGCTCCAAGGGCTGGGTGGGCCGGGCCCTCTTCGCCTGGGCCAACACCGTCTGCCACAGGGTGGTGCCCTACCTCTTCCGGGGGCGCATCCCCCCCTTGGTCCTCCGCCTGCCCTGGCGCCTGGCGGACTGGCTCCTGCTGGGCCCCGTCCGGGTGAAACTGGGGGGCAAGTTGCGCTATGCCATCAGTGGGGGGGCTGCCCTGGACCCCAAGGTGCTGCAGTTCTTCTGGGCCATGGGCCTGCCGGTGTACGAGGGCTACGGCCTGACGGAAACGAGCCCCGTGCTGACGCTGAACCGTGAAGGCCAGGTGCGCAGCGGCACCGTGGGCCATCCCCTGCTGGACACCTGGCAGGGCCGCCCCTTCCTCAAGCTGGCGGAGGATGGCGAAATCCTCGTCCAGGGACCCAACATCATGCAGGGCTACTGGGGCAACGCCGAGGCCACCCGGGAAGTCTTCACGGAGGATGGCTACCTCAGCACCGGGGACCTGGGGGCCAGGGACAAGCTGGGGCGCATCCGCATCACGGACCGCAAGAAGGAAATCCTGGTGCTGTCGGGCGGGAAGAACGTGGCCCCCCAGCCCATCGAGAACCAGCTCAAGTCCGACCCCTACATCGAGCAGGCCGTGCTGGTGGGCCACCAGCAGAACTACGTGGCCGCCCTCATCGTGCCCCACTTCCCCGCCCTCCGGCAGTGGGCCAAGGACCACGGCCATGGCGCCCTGACCGAGGCCGAGGTGGCCGCCCACCCCAAGGCCAAGGCCTTCCTGCGCCACCGGGTGGAGAAGCTGAACGGCCAATTGGCCAGCTTCGAACGCATCCGCCGCATCGCCGTGCTGGACAAGGAACTCACCCTCGAAGCGGGCTTCCTCACCCCCTCCCTGAAGGTGAAGCGCCGGGCCGTGGAAGCCGCCTACCGGGAGGTCATCGAAGGGCTGTTCGAGGCCACCAAGCTGGGGTAGAGGGCCCGGAGCCGTTCAGGCCCCATCCAACTGATCACGCTGAGCCCACAGAGGACCGCGCCCATGGGCGTGGGGAGCAGCGCAGAGCTGCCCGCGTGAAGAGGGTGCCCCGGGCCTTTCGGCCTCCACACGCTTCAGCGGTCAGGTCCGATGGGTGGCGTCGGCATCCCGGGCCAGCAGTTTCAACCGTTCCGCCACTTCCGCGGCACTGCCCGGACGGGCCTCCTTGTCCTTGGCCAGCAAGGCCTCCACCAGCCTGACGAAACCAGGATGCAGATCGGGGATCCGCTCACGCAGGGGGGGAACGGGGGCCTGAAGGTGAAGGCGAAGCTGCTCGGTGAGGTCCTCGGCCACAAAGGGGGCGGTGCCCGAGGCCAATTCGAAGAGCATGACGCCAAGGGCATAGAGGTCCGTTCGGGGGTCCACCGCCTCGCCCCGGACCTGCTCCGGAGCCATGTAGCGGGGTGTACCGAACATGTGGCCCTGGGCCCCCATGCCCGAGGCCGCAAGGGGGGCCGCAAGGCCGAAATCCAGCACCTTCACATCGCCTTTCCAGTCAAAGAACACGTTATGGGGTTTGATGTCGCGGTGGACCACACCTTCCCCGTGGGCCGCGTCCAGACCGTCTGCCACCTGGCGTCCGATGCGCAGGATCATCCCCAGGGGCAGTCGGCCGCGATCGCACAGCAGTTCAAAGAGCGTCACCCCCCTGAGGTATTCCATGGTCACGTAGGGCACCCCCTGCGCCTCTCCAAAATCGTGGGTACGGAGCACGTGGCGGTGGGTGATGCGCCGCGCCAGCTTCAGTTCCTGCTTGAGCTGTTCCAGGAATTCAGGGGCCAGACCGTGGTCGGGATGGATCACCTTCACGGCCACATCCTCGTCCAGCTGCAGGTCCCGGGCCCGGAACACCACCCCCATGCCCCCCTTGCCCAGAATGGCTTCGATGCGATACCGCTGGTCGAACACATCCCCTTCCCGCAGGCTCAGGCGCCGGGGCACGACCCTGACCTCCCCCTGGCGCGAGGCGTCGGGAATGTAGGCCGTGGCATCCAGATCCATGCCTGGCAGGCTCACACGGCTGAGGGGGGGCTGCTCGGGCCCTTCGGCGGTGTCCTGGGCCTGCAGTCGCGCCAGATCCGCCAACAATTCCTCCTTGGCCCTGAGGTCCTCCAGCAGGTGCTGGAAGGCCCCGGTGAGGGCGGCCACCTCATCGCCCCCTTTGGGGGGGTTCAAGACCAGGCGCTCCCCTTGAACCAGGGCCGTGGTGGCTCGGGTCAGCTGATGCAGGGGGGCTGTGATGCGACGTGCACTGGCCAGGGCCAGGAGCAAGGCCACCAGCAGCCCAGCCAGGGCGGCCACCCCCAGGGAACGCTGAATCCTCAAAAAGGGGGCGGCATAGGGTTCCAGGGGAAGGATGCGGACCGTGGCCGTACCAAGGGTGGCCCCATCCTCCCCACGCAGGGGGCTGATCATGAGGAGGTGGGTCTGCTGGTTCAGGCTCCACGGGATCGCCAGGGACCTTTGCCCCTGCTGGAGGGCCTCCAGGGCGGGCCGGACCTCCGCCCCGCCCAGGAAGGTCTGAAGCGCCTCCCGGGCGGAGGCGTCCAAGGTGGCACCGTGGATGCCGTCCCGACTGAGCACCGCCAGATGCCCCGAGGTCGGCCCAGGGGGCGCGATCAGATCCCGCAGGGCCTGGATGCGGGCATCCCCCAACCGCATGCCCACGGCCAGGGCCCCGATGCGCGTTCCCCCCGGGAGCACGAGGGGCCGGGCCACCAGGAGGTAGAGGCCCTGCCCCGCGCCCTGCAGGACCCGATGGAAGCCCACGTAGCTGGGACCCGGGCGACCCGCCTCGGCGGCACCCTCTGGATCGAGGGCCATCTGCAGGGCTGTGCTGCTGCTGACGTCCTCGCCATCCCCCTCCATGGTGCTGGCGAACCTCCGACCATCCGGCGTCACCAGCAGCACCGCATCTCCCCTGAGGTTGGCGAGGTTCTGCTGCAGGGTGTCCTGGGCACTGGGGCGGTCCTGGCGACGAATGGCCTCGTCCAGGTTGGAGACGTTCCAGCTCTGAAGGGCGAACACCTCCAGGCTGGCGTCCAGCACGCGCGCCTCCTGCCGGATCTGGTGGTCGAGCACCTGACCGGAGACCCGAAGGGCCCGGGTGCCCTCCGCCCGCGCCCCGGCCGTGGCCTCCTGGCGCGCCACCACCATCACCACCGCCAGCACGGTGAGCAGGGCGACGCCCGTCCCCATGAAGGCGCGCCACGCCAAGGTCCGGTACCAGGGGATGGACGACATGGCAACCTCCCGCCTGAAGGGGCTCCAAACTTCGATGCGCGGAGACGGGGATTGTCATCCAAGGGTGGAAGACTGTCCCGGGAGGTCGCCATGAAACCAACCCTGCTGATGATTGGCCTGGTTCCCAGCCTCCTGGCGGGTGGGCTCCAGGGCCGGGTGAGCCTGGTGGACAAGAAGGGCACGACCCGCCGTCCCTTGGCGGACCTGGTGGTGCTCCTGGAGCCCGTGGACGGGGGACCCCGGAGCGGCCCCAAGCCCACCCTGGAGATCCGCACCGTGGGCAAGCGTTTTGTCCCCCGGGTGAGTCTGACCACGCCCAATTCCGACGTTGTGTTCCCCAACCTGGACCATATCCTCCACAACGTCTTTTCCGTCACGCCTGGCAACACCTTTGATACGGGTCATTACCAGCCCGGGGACCGGCCCAAGGTCCGGGTGCGACAGCCCGGTCTGGTCAAGCTCTACTGCAATGTGCACCAGACCATGAATGCCTTCCTCTGGGTGGTGGAAACACCCTGGGCGACCCTCGCAGAGGCCGATGGCAGCTTTGCATTCCAGAACGTCCCTCCTGGAAGCTACCGGCTTCGCCTTCGGCACCCCGAATCCGTGGAGCAGAGCTGGCCCCTCACCCTCGGCCCGGGCCTCACCACCGGATCCTGGAGCCTGGACGTCAGCCGGCCAGCCTTCGAACCCCACAAGAACAAATTCGGCAAGGACTATCCCCCGGAGAAGGACAACCGGAACTACTAGGAAACCGTTGGCCCAGGTTCGGCAGGCCCTCCGCCGGAATCCACCTTCCCCGAGGGGGTTCAGAATTTCTTGACCACCTGCAGGAGGCCTCGATCCACCAAGGGGTACTTGGGGTTGTAGCTGCGGTGGCGGATGTAGCTGGCCACCACCAGCCACTGTCCAGGCAGGGGCAGGGCGACTTCGTAGCGAGGTCCCCGGGCGTTCCACATGAACCACCAGTCGTCACCATTGACCGGATAGAAGGTTCCCCGTCGGTCGAAGCGCTGCCAGATGTACCCCACCTGGGGCCACCAGGACCGAGTGCGGCTGCCGAACCACACCTGGGTTTCCGCTCCATCCTCATGGCTGACGGGATCACGGTGACGCAGGGTTTTGAGCTCCACGGGCAGGGTGGTGTGCCACACCACGGAAGCCCCAACCACATCCTGGGCAAGGCGCTGCCGCGTCCTATCCCCAAGCCCCGGCACAGCCACTTCACGGTTAAGGGATGGATCGAATCGGAGATCCCATCGATCCCCATGGAAGGCCCAGCTCAGGGGACCCGTGTCGATCCGGAAGACCGCCTGCACCGCCGCCAGGGTGACTCGCCCGTCCAGAAGGGTGCGGACGCGGCCAGCCACCGCCCGGATCCCCAACTCAGGGATGTGTTCGGAGCGCCAGGCCAGGCGGCCCGAGGCCCCGGTGACCCGCAGATCCTTGTCCCAGAGGCTCTCTTGGGCAAGGAGCGGGTTCTCCTGGTGGCCCAGGCGCAGGGAGGCAAACGCGGCATTCCCGGTGGATTGGACCTGGACCCACCCACTGTCCAGACGCAGGCCATTGGAAGGCTGCTGATCGTAGCGCGGAATATTGAGGCGGTTGCCATCCGAGCCCAGGGCGGCCCAGAGCCCTGCCCGGGCCGACCAGGCCCCCTCCTCCACCTCCCATCCCAGGCGCAAGCGGATACCCTGGCGAACGACCAGGGTCTTGGAAGGGTCAGGTTCACCGATGCGATCCCACCGAAGGGTGACCTCACCCTGGGGAACCCAGGGCGACGGGGGAGGATCCTGGGCCAGGATGACTGCACCAACCAGACATGAGAGCGGGCGTAGCATCGGATCCCCCTTGGGCGAGCCTTGGATTCGCATGGCCCCGCTTCCGTTCCCCGGCGGCCTCGATCCTCAGGCCATCCAGACGAAGGGGTCCTCCCGACCTTCCAGCATGAAGTCGCCGAAGGCTTCTTCCAGCCTGGAGAAATGGGCCATGCGCCCTTCGGCCATGTTCCGGACCACCATGGGCTGGAACCAGCTCCGCATCCAGTCCAACCACTCAATGTCGGACGATAGGGGCCGGACATGTACCCGCGCATGCTGGCGCAGGAACATGCTCAGGGCCGCGTTCTGGCGCTGCTCCCAGAAATCCACCAGCAGGTAGAGGTGCAGGTCAGGATGGGTTCGATCCTCCACGGTTTCCAGCCAGTTCCGGAAGGAGAACATGGGGGGAAGGCCCGTGGCTTGGCCAGCCCTCAGCGCCTCATAGCAGCGTGCCAGGAGGAAGAAGTTCCCTTTGATAAGGGCTGGATCAGCCTTGACCACCTCCGTGGTCGAGGCCGAGGTCAGCACGATGGCATGGTAGGGCGTCTGGAAGTGGGCACCCACCACGCTCAGGAAGGGAATATCCTCGTGACGAAAATCCACGGCCTTCTGGGCGGTGGCTCCGGCGATGGGGATCCCCGCACGCTCGGTCAGTTCGCGCAGGGTCATGCGCTGGCGTGGAAGACGCGCATCACGGTTCTCCGGAGCCTCGGCCTCATCCATGAGGGCCCAGGGGCCTCCTCGCCTGAAACGGTTGCGCCAGTAACTGACCGTGGGCAGGGAAACATTCAGACACTGGGCAATGGTGGAGTTGAGCTGCCCCTCACTGGCCGCCAATACGATCTGGATCCGCATCCGGACCTCGGCGGGGGTGTGGCTGGAGGCAAACCAGATGTCCAGCTGGGCACGATCAGCCTCGGTGAGGGTCAGAAAAGTCGGGGATCCCATCGCTGGACACGTATCGTCAGGATGCCCAACCACCATGAATCACGGTTCCTGCAGGCGGCCCTCCGGGATCCTGCTCTGCACGACCCTTCACCATGATTCTTGTATTCGCGCGTAGAAATGGATTTCATCTCGATGGCAAAATCCATCTTTTCAAGAATTGAAACACGGAGAACACCGAGGACACGGAGAAAGCACGGAGGCTTCAAGTCAGGTGTAAGAGACTGTCCGGCTCGGAGGCACAGGGCGCATTTGCTTGTCATGGCAAGCCAGGACAAGGCTTCCCGGCCCGCCCCTTCTGGAACGAGGCCAGGAAGCCGGGTTCCGCGCGTTACCAGATTCTTCTGTAGCCGTTCAGGCCCCACCAAACCGATAACGCTGAGCACGCTGAGGACCGCGCCGGTGGGCGCGGGGAGTAGCGCTGAGCTGCCCACGTGAGGACGTTGCCCCGGGCCTTTCGACGGTCCGCTTCGCGGACGCTCGCCCCGCGGGCGAGCGGTGGGCCAGGCGCACGGGCAGGGCATGCGTGCAGGCGCCCTGCACGTGCGCCTGGTCCACCCCGTCGGAAGGCCCCTGGACGACACGCGACCGTGGACCTCTGCGCAATTCCGGCTTCCTCCGCGAGCTCTGCGATGTGAGTTCGGCGGGGCTAGAAAGGACGCGGTTCCTGCGTCCTCAGCTCCGTGTCCTCAGTGTTCTCCGTGTTGAAAATTCTTTTGGTTGCGACCGGAAGCCGTACTGAGGTGTATTCGATGACTTCCCGTCATCAAAAAGGGCCCCTTGCGGGGCCCGGGCCGAGTCGCCTCCCAGCTGCCTCAGCCCTTCTTCAGCGTCGCCAGCACGATGCGGGTGTCCTCACCCTCATGCCCCAGCGTGCGCTTGGATTCCTTTCGTACTTCGTTGCTGGCGGACCTCAGGAGGTCCATCACCGCCACCACCTGGCCATGGGGCAGTTCCCCGTCCACCTTCAGGAAGATCTTGCGTTGCAGGATCGGCTGGTTCATCAGCGCGGGCACCAGCTTGCCCTTCAGATCCTCCCGGGACACGGCATCCTGCTGGAGAAGGAGGCTGCCATCCCCCCGGAGGCTCACCACCACGGGTTCCTGGGGCGGCCGCTTCTCATGTTCGGTGTCCGGTACCACCTGCGGGATCACCGCCGGCAGGGCCTTGGCCAAGCTGGGCACCATGATGATGAAGACGATGAGGAGCACCAGCACGATGTCGATGAGGGGGGTGATGTTGATATCGGACTTCTGGGTCTGGACGTTCATGAGGCCCTCCCTGAATTCGCCACTTCGGCGGTGATGAAGTCGATCTGTTCGACGCCACCCTCCCGGCAGAGCTTGAACACTCGGTCAAGGTGGCGGTAGGGGAGGCTCCCCTCGCCCTTCAGGAGCACCTGCCGCTGGTCCCGGACGGCCCACTCGATCTTGCGCCGCAGGGGTTCACAGGTCTCCAGGGTGTAGCGTTCCGCATCCTTGCCCTCCGCATAGAGTTCCACCCCATCCCCCTTGGCCCCCAGGACAAGGACCAGACCTGGTCCCTCCACCCGGCGGGCATGCCGCGCTTCGGGCAGCACCACGGCCTGGTTCACCACCGGGGTGAGCACGATGAAGACGATGAGGAGCACCAGGACGATATCCACCAGGGGGGTGACGTTGATGTCCGAGCGGAGCGATGCGGGGGTCTGGGCATGCATGGTTCACCTCCTTCGGATGGGCCTTCGGCCACCTTCTGAACGAAGGCGCCTGGGGCAGGTGGGCATGGCGAGAAGCCCTCGATCCGGGGTGGATCGAGGGCTTCAAGGGGTGTCGCAAAGAACTATGGAGCTAGGGTCGGCACCCACGACGCCCCGTCAACCGGGCGCGGAAGAAGTTACGTCGACGTGAGGTTGGGGCGTGTTTGCCATGGAAACGTCATGGATCAGTTCAGGGTCCGCAGCTCGACCCTGGGGACTTGACTGGATGAGGTCGCCAAGGACTCAAAGGTCAGGAACCGGGATGCCGAAGCACCGAAGGGGCAGTTAAGCCTTGCACGTGAGATCAACAGCTCTGGGCGCGACCCCCATGGAGACAACACTAATAAATGTATCCGTTCAGGGGGAGGTATGAACTCTCGCGCGATTCCTGAAACCGTTCAGTCTCGATTGCGAAGGAGCATGGCTGCCTGCATAGTGCCTATCTCCGTTTAGTCGGGTAGGCCGGGGTGGTTGCACACCTCGGCCCCCCACAGAT
>CAZPUI010000093.1:0-12279 GCA_964589695.1 uncultured Solibacteraceae bacterium
GAGATACTTGTAGCGGTTGTTGATGTAGAGCGGGTTCACGTCGCTCTCGATGGTGGCGAAGTCGGGCTTGTAGGTCCCCTCCACCGCGTAATTGGTTGCCTGGTACCGGAAGTCCACCCCGTTCTTGTTCTCAACCTGTGGATTGTGGATCGTGTTGTCAGCCAGGGATCCGACACGAGACTGATAGAGCCTAGGCGCCACCATAAGCACGCTCGCATCGTTCTGAATAGGTGCTCCGGCCAACCGAATGCTCTGGCAGACGCCACACTGGATGTCTAGGTAGGTCTGAGGGTAATCGAGGATCCAGGTCACGCCATTGCGGACCAGGGACAATTGAATATTGAGGTTCCAGTCATGTGGAGATCGACGCAAGGAGGAGAAGGGGATTCTGAACTTGGCCACCCAGCCTTGCTTGGTAATAGCGGTTCCAGAGTCCCAGATCATGTCGAAGCTTGTGTCTGTAAGACCGCCTTCTATGTAGCTCATATCGACTTGCACATTGGCAGGGTTCACCTCAAGAAGAACCATGGTGCTCCCCTTGCCCTGGGGATCGATCTGGACGATGACTTGGTCCTGCCCGGTCTGGTCCAGGTCCCGGGCCTGGAGCGGAGCCACGATATCCTTCGGGTCGCAGAACACCTCTGTAGCGACATAGAGACCGTCCTTGCCCCAAGCGAGGTAGACATCCCCGCGGACCTTGGGCTCACCCTTGTCGGTGGGCATGTAGGGCATGAAGGCCTTCTCGACCTTGTAGGCCCCTGCCCAGTCCGAGAGGTCCCCAGAGTTGTTGATCTTGGGGAGGCGCTCCAGGATGGGAAGGGTAACCCGATACCCGATGTTCACCTCGGGGCGGTTTGCCGCCACGGGGTTCGGTGTCTTCGTGGTGATCACGGAAGAGTCCTGCGCAAACAGCACCCGCGACGCCAGCAAGACAACGACTACAGGTCGCGAATTCATCTCTACCCCATGAATACGGTAGCACCTGAGCCCCATGAGGTTGTGGTGGATTCGAACGCGATCAACCTACCGGACTCGGTGGCGGGACCAGGTGTATCTCCCGCTTTCGGGGCTCAATCACACGGCTTGACTGCTCCCCGTGTACGCTTCGCAGAGTCGGTCGCCCTTCCCCACGCAACACTCGGTAATCTGCTGCTGGCCAGCTTGGCTGGACGGGACTCTCACCCGCTGAGGATCAATGCGAGGTTTCAGAAGCTCATGTCATTCATCCCCCTCATTCAGGCTTCGCCTGGCGCACTGGAACACCGGCTCTAAGGTGGGAGGATCTTCCTTGCCTGAAGGCAGGAGTCAAACCAAGGATGAGGCACAGCCGAATCCGCGAGGTTTGACGGATAGGCCGAAGGCCGGGCCTGGAAGGTGCCCGTTGCCTACCTCTTGTGAGGTGGGCATACAGTGCTTAGACTAATGGGACGACGATCATGCTCATCCTGGCTCGCTACACTCCGGTGACTGCCCGCTCTGCCGAGGGGGTCGTAGGGTATGTGGGGGGGCACCTCCAGGCGTCGCCCGAGGTGGGGGGATTGGCCGCCGCGCCGGGATATTTGAGCAAGGATGGCCAGGTGCTCCCCATCGCCTTGAACCCCGAACTGTGGCGCCAGGTGGGATGGAATTCGGAGAGCACCCCCCTGCCCCCGGCCGCCCTGATGGGAGCGCTCACCCGAGGGCAGGATATGGAGGGCAACCAGCTCGTCCGCGTGGGGCGACCCAAGGACTCAGAAGTCCCCTTCCGGGCACCCCGGGAATTGGTGGTAACCATTCCCTCTGAAGTCTCCGAAGCACTCCTCCAGCATGGACCCGAGGCATCCCTTCGGGTGATGCGACAGTACCTAGACGAGGCCCTTCGCCAAATCGAATCCCAGGCGGTCCGGATTCGAAGAGGGGGCGGAACACGAATCTGGGCTCCAGCCAAAACCCTTTCTCTTGCCTATGTGCATGCCGAAAACCGCCTGGGAGAGACCCACCTTCACCTCCATATCTATACCTTTGGGCCCGCCCTGGATCAGACCGGAACCTGGCGCACCCGGGACAACCAGGCCCACCTACTTGCCCTCCAAGGGAAAGCCCCCTTCTTACCTCACAAGGGAGGGGTATTACCCCCCTTTGAAACCAGAAGTCAGCCCCCTGCCCCAGGCCGCTTTGGGTTATCCAAGACCCTTCAAAGGGCCTGCCAGGAGGAAGGATTGAAGGTGGACATGGACCTTCGATTCGCTTGGCAGGCCCCTCCGAAAACAGCCCATGGGGCCACCGTCAACCTACCCGATGGAACCCGGATCAAGGCGGGCTCCCACCACCGCCAACGTCGAGCCGAAATCCTCGCGGCCCAAGAACTCCGAGCCATCATGGGAGCCCCAAGCCTCACCGCCCGGGAAATCGAAAAGCTACGGAAACACACCGGGAAACTCCCCAAAGACATCCCCAACATCAAACGCCGGGATCTCTTCTGGGCGAAGGCCAACGCCCTGGGCCTCCTGGACCCAAAAGGCACCGTGCTTCCGGTGACCCAGCTGCATCAGCGCCATCAAGAAGCCGAGATGCGCATGGCGGACGCTCAGGTTCGTTTTGAGGCTGCGGCCGCCCTGCCCTCCCCCTACCCTGCCGCGGCCCACCTCCTCGCGGACGGCCGGAAACAACTCTCAGAGGCCGTTCCTGGAATATCACCTGAGGCCTCCACCCAGAAGGCCCGTCTCCGTTGGACCCAGGACTACGAAGCTACCCTTCGCAAGGTGGCTGAAACGGGCCTGGAGGGCCTCACCACCCAGGGCCTGGATAAACCCACACGAAACCTGCTCTCGAAAATGAAGGCCGCCGGCCTTTTACTAATGGAGAAAACCAATGGGCGAGCCATCTACAACCTCACTCCGGCCGGCCTGGCCCGAGTGGAAGGCATACGAATTCAACGAAGCGACCTGGGCCATCCTCAGCCTCCAGGTCTTCACCCGAACGTGGGTTCAGCGCCAGATTCTCCAGATTCGAACTCCGGAGTCGAAACCCGAGCGGCCCAAGAAAGCATCACCTCCATCGCCAACCTCCACGGGGAGCCCCGGAACCCTGGACGTACTCCTGGCCTCCATCCAGGAGCAGAACACTCAGATTCAGGGAGCCATCGAGGAAATGGACTATCAGAGGCGCCTGGGGGAGGCGCACCAAGTCCTCGAACTAACCCCAACCCCCGAATGGTCACCCTTCGTCCTGAATGGGGCCCCCGATATGAATCGTTTCCAATCCTACATGGAGGAGGACGAGCCTTCGGACATCCCACCCCCTCCCAAAGCGGATCTCCTGATGGTTCTTTTGCCAGCCATCGATCTACAGGATTTCTACCGGCAGGGCGAACAGGCTCTGAGCTTCGTCCGTGGGAATTGGGACAACGGACAGTTCTGCCCGATCCCAGGTTCCTCCTTCATGCTGCATCAACCACAGCTCAAGGTCTTGGCCGGGACGTTCATCGAGGACCCCGGCCGATTCCTGGATTGGCTTTCGGAGAAGGATGGCCTGGACGACCCGGAAGCCTCCTGGGCGCCGGAAGAGGTTTGCCTGGCCCAATTCCGCGAGGCCTACTTGGCCTCCCGGGAAGATGGCCGCTTGCTGCGGCCGATCCTGATGCCTCGCTTTCCTTATCCCTCAACCTCTGGTCCCGGAAGTCCCATGCTGTAGTCTCGGCCACCCGATGGATCCATGAAATCGAGCGCCAGAAGCAGGAGCAGAACCTTCTGGCTCAGAGGGAAAGGAAAACACAAGCGGCAGCCGTCGAGGCCGCCCTTCGGGCGCGGGCCGTTCGGAAGGTTCCCGGCCCACCCAAGCCAAGACCCTCTTCACCAAAGGCTGATTTTCGAAAAGGGATTCGCAAGTGAGGGTCTCCAAGGTGACCCGGGACCACATCGTCTGCGGCGTGTGGGAATTCGATCGCGCCACCGGCGCGGAGATCGATAAGGACCTGGGCTGGGGACCGGGTGGTACCGGATCCTGGATCCGCCCCGTGTCGCATTGAATGGAGGGCGCGGCCATCCTTCGTGGGCGGCTATCTCGAGCCCAAACCCCCATGGGAACAGGGTTTCGAGTTGACGGGAATGACACCTTGACTTTAAGTCTATAGATTCAAAGTCATTAAACCCCCAGCCTCGGGCTGGTGAAACCTGCCCGATCCGCCCGAGAGGCCTTCGCCGTCAACCTCCGCCAGGCACGACTGGCCAAAGGGTGGTCTCAGATGACCCTGGCCGATGCCGCAGGGTTGCACTTCACCTACGTGAGCTCAGTTGAGTGCGCCAAGAGAAACGTCTCCATCGATGCCATGGAGCGCCTCGCCGTGGCCCTGGGTCTTCCCCTCTCAAGACTCCTACTGGATCTTAAGGAAGCCTAAACAGGGCCTCTCCTTGGAGCCCTCCATGGCCTTTCGGGCGGGGGCGACTTGTAACGTTTCCACCGATAGGTCAGCTGGGCGTGGAGCTCGGCCATCCAGGAGGGATCGGCGGCGGCCTCGGGGCCGACCCACCCTCCCCCACGGACCAAGATGTCGTGCACATAGACGCACCTGAAGGCCTCATACGGCCCCAAGACGATGGGCTTCTCTGAATCCATCCATGTGAGATGAACTTCTCCGTTCTTGGCGAGCCAAACAAGATGAGGTCCCTGGTTGTCATTCCCTGTCGCGATCAAGGCCTTCAGGTGCTTGATGCTGGCCTGTGATGGAAATCTCACGACGCCTCCTGACTTTACTTATAGTCTAAATCATTGGCGTTTGATGGGTCCTTAAATCTCCTTCGGAGTGCGCATGAGCTACGAAAAATCCCTCTGCACCCGGTGTGGCCACGTCAGCTATCCCGACCAGGTGTCTCCCGAGAAGAAGAACCCGGCCATCGGCATGACCATTGGCGCCGCGGCGTTGATGGCCATCAGCCTTCTGTTCAGCTACACAAGCGGGCAGTCGAAAGACATGGCGGCCGGCTGCAGCGGCATGATGGGCGGCGGCTGCGTGGGAGGGATCTTCCTGATCGTGCTGCTGGTCTGCCTGGTGATCGCCGTTGGCAAGGCCATCAGCAACGCGAGACTCACTCACGAGGAGGTCTGCCCGAACTGCCGAATATCCGGAATGATTCCGATCGATTCCCCGGTGGCACAGAAGTTCATGGCCGATCACCACCTTCAGTAGCCCAGTCACCCCTGGGCCGGGGCCTGAACTCACGTTGCTTCCTTCTTCGTATTGCGCACTACGCCCGTCTTTGGCGCCTCTGAGAGATCCCGATGAGAATGAAACCCCTGATCGCCTGCCTGTTCGCTGCATCCTGTCTCGCTGTTCTCGGTGGATCACCAAAAAAGGCGAAGGCTTCGAAGGTGGAGTTGCTTCCGTTTTTCTACTCCGTCACCCCGACGGCCTATAACGACGACATCGGGGATACCGACGCCAGCGGCTGGAACACGCAGGCCGGCAGGATTCATCTGACGGTTGAAGGGGATTCCTATCCCGAGGCCTGGAGGAAGGTCCAGGACCTCATCCTGAAAGGATGCCGCGACCTGGGATTGAAGCAGCTGACGACAGCCGAGGGCCAGAATCAGCCGGCGCTCAGCTATCGGGCACTCACGCCGGCAGTGCTCCACGCGCAGCGGGCCCACGGCTTCGTGGTGGTCCGGCCCATCACGCCCGATGGCCTCCACAATCTTGCGAGCCGCACCCGGTTCCTGGCAGATCGGCAAACCGGTAAACAGGCTGAGGTGGTGATCCAGCTCTATTTGGTCTTTAGCCTCGAAACGGCCGAGTTCACTGAATCTGGGGCCAAGGTCACGGTTGAGTGCTGGCCCGTGCCTTGTGGCCTGACAGGATGGATACCCAATGACCACCGGGACTCCAGGGAGCTTTGGGCCTACCTGAAGGGTTGGTTGGAAAAGGGCGAGCTCGCAGGATTTCGACCGTCACCACTCACCAAAGCCCTTGAAAGGCCTTAATTCTGCTGAAATAAAGCATGGATCCACACCCCCAGAAAATCACCACCGCCCGTGAAGCGCTGAGGCTCCACTGATGCGGAGACGACAAACACCCCCCTGCCCCGAGGAAGGGCTTCGGCTTTTCCTCCTCATGGCAAAGGATGGGTTCGCGCTTCGTACCCTACTGCCGTATTTGCCGCCGGGCGCCACCCTCGGGGACGCTAGACGTCTCTGCAAACGCCTGGGCCAGCAGGGCCGCAAGCCTTTCAAGCTCCCGGATGAACGTTATGGGGTGCAACGGGGCTGATCCTTAGAGGGCCGCTCGGTTGTTCACTTTGTCGGCGGCATCGAAGACGGCTTCACGCAACTGGACGATCAGGCCAAGGCCTAGAAGTGACTTCTTTGCCCGGGAGATAGTGCTTGGACTGCACAGACCCATTCGGGGTTTCCGTAACCCTGGCGGGACTTGGAAAGGGCTTCCCGCAACCATGGGATCGCCTCGGCCAGATCCCGAGAGATCCCGTGGGCCAAGGCCCTGGACCAAACCAGGCTGCCCGGCTGAATTCCTTGGGCGATGATCCGCTCGGCCACCTGAGACTCGATCCTGGCGGACCTGGCAGGATCCTCCCGCCTCGCCACGTCGAGGCAGGCCTTCCAGGCGGACCTTTCCAGGTCGTATGCCGCTGTATAGCCCGCAGCGGAGGGCGCGGGCATGCGCCCGATGGCCACCTTCCAGGCCGCGACCGCCAGGCCTGGCGTGAGGTCTCCCGCCAACCCCGTCACGTCTCCGGTGGCGACCGCGGCCTCGCGACGCCGGATCCAGGCCGTTCCAGCCGCCACGAGCTCCCGTCGCGACCTGGAATCCTTCAGCCGGGCCACGAGCAGGGCCTGGGGGGTCTTGGTGGCCTGCGGTTTCAACTCCTCGAGGAGGTAACTTAAGAAGGCTGGGCCTGCCTTCAGCAGAGCTGCCGCCTCTTCGGAGGAAGTAGCTCTCGCAGCTGCGAGAGCTCCACCTGAGTTCAACCCTGGGCCTGGTTGTGCCGTCAAGGCTTCGGCCAGATGCTTTTGTTCTTCCAGAAGATTCTGGTTCTTATCGGCCACGATCACGTGGCCGTGCTTTGAGTGGTGTGGCTGTACCTTTGGTTTAGAACGAGAGATGGGTACTTCAAAAGCCAAAGGAAGGGTGCAATCTGCAAGACCATTTTTCACCGTTGGATGCACGATCTGATAGGCCTTCTTGGTGAAGCGGTAGCGGGCGGAGACCCCCTTCCCTCCTTGCTGCGAGCGGTTAGGTGCGACGTGATCACTCACCTGAACTATGAGGCCCATGGGAAGGAGCTTCTTGGTTTTGGCCCGTGAGAAGGTGCTTTCGCTGCACCTGCCCTTCTTGGCGAACTGGGCAGGTGAGAAATCCTTTTCGATGGTGTTGCGACCAATCCAAGCCCGCATGGCATAAGCCTCAGCACGGGTAAACCCGAAATCCCGAAGGCGGGATTCAGCAGTGGATGGGTCGGGGGATTTCCTGATCTTGCGAGTGCCTGGGTGAAGTAATCCCAGCCCCTCGCTGGAGGGGTTCTTCGACATGACGGCTCCGTGAGAAGGTGGCTATTTGCGGCCAAACCCTTGACTAGCTGCCGAAAAGTCGGGATCTTCTAGTTGCGACACTGAAGACCGGGTTCGACTTTCCGGTAGCAACATCAGCCACCCTCCACTGCAAATGGAGGGTGGCGCTGCGTTAGGCCTTAGGTTTTTGTGGTTTGCGCTCCTTGGCGATCTTGGTGTGGGTATTGGTGGACAGAGAAAATTTGGGAACAGCGAGCTGGCCCTCAAGGACGACGGGGATTTCAGCCTTGCTATCGAGCGTGGATGTATGTCCGGAACCATCCCCGATGGTCGCTTGGCGTAGTTCGGGGGGGAGCTGTCGCATGACAAGGACTGAACCAGAACCCGAACCAACCACAGAAAAATTGAGATAGGTTCCGATCTCCTCCTGCACCTGCTTGATTTTCTTCTGGAGTCGCCAGGGATTGCTGTCCTGAGTTCCAAGGAATTGTGTAAGGAGGCTGAATGGGACGGCGTGTTCGGCGTCGCCCTCTAGCCCGGTTGCCGTGGCCACAACAAAGTTGATCAAATCCCACGCCACAGGGTTGTTTCGGTAGTGCCTTAAGATTTCCACCGGCACGGAAACAGGCGTTGAAACCAACTCACGGAACGTCTGTTCACCGAACTGGACAAAGTAATTCGGCATGCCCGGGAGCTTGATCAGGCCGGTGCCTTCGGATTTGGCGTCATGTCGTGTCGGAAGTTGCCGAGAGAAGATCAATTTCTCACCTTGATCCCTGTCGACGTTGGCCAGTGTTGACTTGTAGCCGTAGGTAATCACCACATTCCCGATTCGCTCGAGAGCCCCTCGCAGTTCACTGTAAGATTTGCCGCCGCTGTCGATCCCGAAGGTGTCGAAGAATTCCATCGCCGAGGAGAACTCGACCCTGGATGAGCCGCGCTCCCTCGCGAGTGTCATGAGCCAGGTGATCAAGGCGCGGTCGTTCCCATATGGAAGCGGGATGGTCTCGTCGTGGGAACTGAACATGACGTGAATCCGGGTCCCCTTCTCATCCACGGCCTCTCGTACGAGCGTTCTGGCCTCAACAGGGGCGACTGGCAGCGAGCAGAGCGCGAGCGTCTTGGCCGTGTGGAGGATCCGGTTCCAATCCTGATTGGCCAATTTCCGGCGAAGGTCGAGAAGACCATCATTCACGGGCTTCTTGAACACGGGCTGTTTGGGGACTGTCGCCAGTCGGACGAGCTCCAAGGCTTGAACCGGGTCGTCGATGGAGAGCTCAGGGTGCTTGTCTAGGTGCGCCTGGATTCTTCCTGGTCTATTGAAGACCGAGAGTAGAATCTGTCTGGCCGTGGCGGTGTCCATGACATGAGGCTATGGGCCAGAAGTAGGCCGTGCAATAGGTTTTTCAATGATTTCAGTAGGTTCTCCGGTGATTAGGTATGATTCCTACCGCGAATCCCGATGAATTCAGATGACATGTTCCTACCACCAATCCCGAACGATAACCCCTCGCAATGACTCGAGTTGGTGACAAGAGCCATTTAACGGCCTACCACGAATCCCGATGATTTAGGTTTGCCCGTCCTACCTCAAACCCCGACCGAAATTTTTTTTGGGCACTGGCCCCGGCATGAGATCGGGATTCAAGGTAGGAACAAGGCCAAGGAGTTCAATCCGAGGCGCCATCGGGAGTCCCGGTAGGCTGGCCCCTCGGGACTAGCGGTAGGAACGGGCCGGTGTCATCGGGATTCAAGGTAGGAACAAGGCCAAGGAGCCCGATCCGAGGCGCCATCGGGTGTCCCGGTAGGCAGGCCCCCTCGGAACTGGTGTTAGGAGCGGGCCGATGTCATCGGAATGCTTCGTGGCTACCTCACCGGAACCTCACAGAAGAACACCGATGCTGAACTGGCTGGCTGATGGCCGTGGCGAGCTTGCCGAACGGCGTAGTTCCCCTGCAAGGGTGTTCAGCTCACTTCCAGTGTCTTGGTCCACTCCGCCTTGCCATGGCGCATTGTGGGCACCACGAGTAGTGGCGGAGGTTATTCGGGATCGCCCCCCATTCATGGCCCTGGGCACAGCGCCAGCGGAGCGGTGTCCTCGGGTTCACATATGCCTCGGGAAGACATACCCCCCTGCCCTTCCGCGATCGCCTTCAGCCCAGCCATGCGCTGGATCTTTTCGGTATTACTCAGACCGCGCGGCGGCACGTTCACCCTCCTGTGTGTTACCGATTGCCATTTTGAGCAGAATGCTCAGTTCAGTTGAGTGAATGTGCGCCCTCGGCTTTGCCAAGGGCTTTGTCGAATGTGGCGAGTGGCAGGTGGTGGTACAAGGGCCTGACGAGCAAGGGTCGTCGTTACTTATGAGACTGGATGTAGAGGAAGGCACAGGCCTCGATGAAAGCCTTCTTTGAGAGGCCGGAGTCAGACCAAAGGCCCTTGACCGAGGAGAGCATGGCGATCGGGTAGTAGATTGTCTCGACGCCACCACCCGAGGTCAGTTCCTCGCCCTCCTTGGCGGCTTTCCGGTGTCGGAGGGAGACCCTGCGACGGCTCAGGAGCTGGGTCTTAGCCCAAACTAGGCTGGCCTTGTCCAGATTTGCGCTTACCCAAGGGAGGACGTTTTCACAGAACAGCATGGAGGAGGTCTTATTGGTCTTGAGGGTCAGATCCCGCCAGCAGGCTTGGGTCTCCGGGTCCAGGCTGATGTTGGTCCGATCTTTCGCGATGGGGCCCTTGGTTCGCAACCGCAGGGCCGTCATGGGGTTCGCGAGGATGTCCTTCTTCATGAGAGCTCGGATCTTGTCCATGTCCGAGGCCCCATTAGGAAGGGCGGGCGCGGCGTCCTGGCTGATTCCGGGGAGGTCATGGCCTACGAATGGCCCGGCCACCGGCTCATCGCCAAACTCATGCCCTAGGTCGGCCTTGATGTGGGCTTCTGGATCGCGATCCTTCTTCCTGAAGGTGGTCGTTGGACGGGCCATGTCACGCCTCCTTTGCGGTGGATTCAGCAGCCACGATGGCCTTGACGACGGCATTCGCGGCGGATTCAACTTCATGGATCGTTTCGCTGATGCCAGCCCGGATGGCCCCGTTGTGCTTCGGGTCTTTCTGGGAGATATAGAGGCCAACAGCGGTCTCCTGGTCCCAGTCGTAAGTTTCCCGGCTGGATTTCATGGTCTGCCGCTCACGAATCAGGCCCAACTCAGGGATCTGGACCGTCGAGAAGATGGAGCGTGCCTCCCTCAGTGCGGCCTCGCTGTAGGTGTCCCTGGGGATGTATCGATTCAGGAGGTAGCCCGCGGGTTCGACATCCAGCTTACGCAGTGCCTGGACCATGGCGGCGTAACCGCTCAGGTCGTCGGTATGGGTGAGGCCAGCGGTGACAGCCACGGCGGAGCAGTTGCCAAGCATCATCCGGCTGCCAATTTCCTTGGTAGAAGGCGGCAAATCCACCACCGCCCAGTCCCACCCCAGGGTGTCCCGGATCTCAAGGAGCACACCACCACAGGTAGTCACCGCCTCGCTGCCTGAAAGGTCCCGGTGGCCCTCGATGGCCGCAAGCTGCCGCTTCCCGCAACCAATAAACTCAATATTTCCAGCATCACCCTCGGCGTCGGGGAGCACAGTGAGCTTGATGACAGCCTTGCGGATGGTCTCAGCCACATAGTTGGGGTTGACCTCCTTCTCGACCTCATCAAGGAAGGCCTTCGTGATGGTCCAGAACCCCTGCCCCTTCTCCTCCAGCTGGGGGGTGAAGACCGTGCTGAGGGTGGCCTGTTCGGTGGTCATGTCGATGACACCCACTCGGGAGCCAGGGAACTGGCGTTTGACCGCCGAGGCCAGAGCCAGGGTGAGGGTGGACTTCCCGCAGCCGCCCTTGATCCCGAAGGTGGAGATCACCCGGATCTCATCGCTCAGGATTTGGTCGGAACGCTCGGTCGTGGATTTGCTTAGGGCGGAAGGCATACGGCACTCCATGTTAGGGAATTGAGCAACTATAAGCGATGAAGTAGGGTGCACAACTGGGTGTTACGTGGGGAGAATAGAAAAGCGTGGAATACAGTGCACGACAAGATGTAATCAGAAGAGCGGTAGGAAGCCTATAAAAAAGCCCAAGAAAGAGTAGAGAAAGAAGCGTATTAGAAAGCACAAGGAAAAGCTTAAAATTAGCGATGATACAAAGCCGACAATACGATGTAAACAAGGTATGTAAAAAGCCGGGTATCGTCAAGTAGAAAAAAGGGTAAAACGGTCCAAGTAAAGAAACAATCAAAAAGCGAGTAAAGGACGGTCCAAAAAAGGAAGTGTAATAAAGGGTTCATAAAGAAGCATGAAATGTATTGATAAATAAGTCTTATAGATCATATCGACCAACCAGAAAACGACAATGCGACGGCATGGCTACCCTTTGCGCTGACGCTGAATAGCTGGAGCAGCCCCGCGTAAACAGGCGGAGTTGGACGGGTGAGTGGGGGTTGTAGAAGGGGGCGGGGGTCTCCACAAGACGCTCCGGGCTCATCCTTCGACGGAAGAATGGCGGGTTTATGGAAGGACAGGCGGTGACTCGGTATGTGTTGTCGGTGATGAGTGGATGGTCAATCCTGCGTACCGGGATGGCCATCCCTGCATGGAGATGCGGACCGGTGAGAATCAGAAATGACCCTGGATTCTCGGTCGAAGGCGGGGGAGATTGGGCGTCCTGATGCACCGATCCAGACCGACTATTCACCCTCGGCGAGGAGTCCGCGGCACCTCCAGTGATCAAAAAAGGCCCTGTTT